>JAQGLQ010000041.1 GCA_028292785.1 Noviherbaspirillum sp.
ACGCGCGTCCAGAGCTGCTGCTCGGCCTTCGCCATGGCCAGCAATTCCTCCGAGGTGCCGGTCTTGAGGATCAATCCCTGCTTGGTGAGATTCTCCTTGACGGCAGGATCGGCCAACGCGGCGGCGATGGCGGTACGGTACTGCTGGACCAGCGCCGCGGGCAGCTTCGGCGGACCCCAGACTGCATACCACGGATCGACGTGGTAATTGCTGGCGCCCTGCTCCTGCAAGGTCGGAATGTCCGGAAAGCCCGGATGGCGATAGCGCAGCGTGCCGCCGAGGATCTTCACCCTGCCCGAAGCGCGCAAGGGCTCCGCCACCTGGATCGGCATGAACATGGTCGGCACCTGGCCGCCCAGCACATCGCTGAAGGCCTGCGCCGAGCCCTTGTAGGCGACGTGCTCCAGCGGGATGTCCAACGACTGCTTGAGCAGTTCCATGCACAGGTGATGGTGGGTGCCGCTGCCGGGGGACGCATAGAAATTGTTTTTCTTGGCCTTGGCCCAGGCCGCGAACTCGCGCAGATTATTGGTCGGCACATCCTTGTGGACCGTCAGCACGAACGAGCTCGAGCATACCTGCGTGATCGGCGTGAAGCTGTTGATCACATCGAAGTCGACGTTGCGGTAGAACAGCGGCAGCGTGAGCGTGGTGGCCGGGACTATCATCAGCGTGCCCTGGTCGGTGGCCTTGGCCACCGAGCTCATGCCGATCATGCCCGATGCGCCCGGCCGGTTGTCGACGATGTAGTTGGTATCCATCTTCGACTGGAAGATCGGACCGATGGCGCGAGCGATCGTGTCGGGAGTGGTGCCCGGAGTGAGCGGCACCACCATCTTCACCAGTTTTTGCTGGGCGAACACGCTGCCGGTCATGCCGGCCAGGCCGCCGGCGGCGATGCAGTTCAATATCGTTCTGCGTGAGGGATTCACAGTACCTCCGTTGTGCTTTCGGTTGTCGGTGGCATGCGGCGCTTGCGTGAAGCGGCCGCATTTTCTTTTCATTTTTCGGCTTCGAGCTTTTTCAGCATCTTGTTGCGTACCAGGTTCCAGAATCGCCCATAGTTCTGCCATGACACGTTTGCTGCGACTTCCTTGTCATCCATGAAGGTGATGGAGCCGTCCGCGCCGGCCAGCAGCTCGGCCTGGAACTGCATGCGCGCATTCTGCTCCAGGTAGACGCTGCGTCCCACGGCGACGGCCAGGCTTTCGCCTACCACCACCGCGCCATGCCCGCGCATCAGGGCGGCCGGATGCCCGCCCAGCTTCCTGGCGAGCGACTCGCCCAGATAGTTGTTACGCACCAGCATGTCGCTGCCTTCCATCGCTTCGCGGATTTCCCAGTTGGGCACGCCCAGACCGATGAACGCGCCCATGTGGAAGATCGGACGCAAGGAAGTATCAGTGCAGCAGAACGGAATCACCGAAGGCGAATGGTTGTGCACCACCGCCATCACCTCGGGCCGCTTCTTGTACACCTCGCCATGGATGAAACGCTCGTTGACCGGGTCGCGGCCGCGCGCATCGACCGGCTGGCTTTCCATGTCGAACTCCATGAGGTCGGCTTCGGTGACGAGTTCCGGCGCGATCGAACGCGCCATCCAGAAACGCTCCGGATTGTCGGGCGAACGCACGCTGATATGCCCGTAGGCGTCAATGATGCCGTGCTCGGCGAGGATGCGATAAGCGATGACTAGGTCCTGGAAAAGGCTCATGCTGGGTCTCCTGTGGATTGTTGCTTTTGTTAGTCGGCGACGATCTTGCCGCGCGTGACGACCTGTGTCCAGAGCTTGAGTTCGCTGCGCACCAGGGTACCGAGTTTTTCGGGTTTGCCGCCGGCCGGATCGACGCCTTGCTTGGCCATTGCTTCCTTGATATCGGGCAGCGTCAGCAGGTTGTTGATCTCCGCGTTCAGCTTGGCGATCACCGCAGGCGGGGTGCCGGCCGGGGCCATCACGCCGTACCAGGTTTCCACCTGCATGTCGGGAAAGCCGGCTTCGGCAAGGGTCGGCACTTGCGGGAAGGTCGGAACGCGCTGACGGCTCATCACGCCCACCATGCGCAGGCTCCCTTTCTGAACGAAAGGCGTCGCGCTCTGCAGCGAGACCACGCTGGCCTGAACGTGACCGGCAATCAGGTCGTTCAGGGCGCCGGCCGTGCCCTTGTAGGGAACGTGGAGCATGTTGATGTTGGCTTCCTGCTTGAACAGTTCCATCGCCAGATGCTGTGATCCGCCGGTTCCGGGCGAGGCGTAATTGATCACGCCGGGCTGCTTCTTCGCCTGGTCGATCAGCTCGCGCACGTTATTGGCGGGGAATTTGGTGGAGACCACCAGGGTCATCGCGCTGGTGCCCAGCAGCGACACCGGAGCGAAGCTCTTCACCGGGTCGAAGGGAAGCTTCGGGTTGATGGCCGGCAGCGTGCCGTAGGACGTCGCGGGAAACAGGATGGTATAGCCGTCGGGCTGTGCCTTGGCGACGAAGTCGGTGCCGATGATGCCGCTGGCGCCCGTCTTGTTGTCGACCACGACCGGCACGTTCCAGCGCTGCGACAGTTTTGCGCCGAGCAAGCGCGCCAGCACGTCGGCGGTGGTGCCTGGCGTATACGGCACGATGAAGTTGATGGTGCGCGAAGGATAGGCCTGGGCCTGGGATACCGACGGCAGCACGGAGGCGCAGAGCAGGCTCGCTGCCGCAATGGATTTCAGTAGTTTCATGTTGGGTATTCCTGTCTCGGTCATTGTCGCTTTTTTTGTATGGCCCCTCCCCCTGGCAGAGGATGGAGCTTCCCGATGATGCGCTGACAATAGGAATCAGGGCGGAAGCGTACCGCCTTCCACCCTGCTATCTCTTGCCGCGATCCGCGGCGTCGCCTCACTTGAGGTTGAACACCTTCTCCGCATTGGTCTGGAAGAATTTCTTCTTGTCTTCCGCGCTCATCTTCATGTTGTCCAGGAACGTGACTTCCTCGGGCGCATACTGATACGGGTAGTCCATCGCGTACAGCACGCGGTCCGCGCCGAAATTCTCCTGCGTGAACTTGATGGCCGGTTCCCATGCCACGCCGCTGTTGGTGATGTAGAAGTTTTCCTTCAGATAGTCGCTCGGCTTTTTCTTGAGGGCGCGCATGGTCTCGTAGCGGTTGGACTTCACCGTCGCCTGGTGCATGTAGTCGAGGCGATAGGACCAGAACGGTAATGCCTCGCCCATGTGGCCGATGACCATCTGCAGCTTGGGGAAGCGGTCGAACACGCCGGCGGTGATGATGCGCAGCGCATGCAGGCCGGTCTCGACGCCGAAGCCGAAGATCGCGCCATCGAGACCGACTTCGAGGAACGGCTGGATCATGTTGCGCGGCGGAGTGTTCGGATGCAGGTAGATCGGCGTGTCGTTGGCTTCGGCGGCTTCGAAGATATCCCAGAACTTCTTGTCCGACAGATACTCGCCATGGGTGTGGGAGTTGATGATGACGCCGGTCAGCCCGAGCTTGAGGCCGCGCTCGATTTCCTTGGCCGCTTCGGCCGGATTCTGCGGCGCGATGGCGATCATGCCGGTGAAGCGGTCCGGATGGCGGCGCACTCCTTCCGCCAGTTCATCGTTCGCCACCTTCGCGAAGGACACCGCGGTGTCGGTATCCATGATCTGCACGCCGGGGGAAGTCAGGGCGATGACCTGGCGGTCGATGCCGGATTCATCCATGTGCTGCAGGCGGACCTGGTCGAGGTCGGCGAGGCAGCGGATGATGTGGCGCGCGCGGTCGCTCTGGCTGGTCATGTAAAAGCCGAGCAGGCTGACGAAGCCCGGATCGGGATCGGGACCGGACAGGATCTTGCGGTAGATGTCGAACATTTCCTTCGGCGCGAAGGCTTCTTCGGTGGCGATGCGCTTGTAATCCGGATGGGTCTTGCTGTTCATTTGTCTCTCTCCTGGTGGTGTGACTGGGTGTGACGATTTCGATGCATTTTCTCCCTGCCGGCTCTCCCGCGGGAGAGGGGAACCGCGGGGATCGCGCTAACCGGCTTCCGCAAAGATATGCACGACGCCATCCTGCACTTCGGCGCGGT
>JAQGLQ010000503.1 GCA_028292785.1 Noviherbaspirillum sp.
GAACACCATCGGCAGCGAGGCCATGTTATCCAGCAGCCAGCGGCCGGGCAGCTTGGTCTTGACGACGATCCAGCAGATCACCGAGGTCAGCAGCATGATCACTGTGGCGCTGCCGAGCGCGAGCAGCACGCTGTTGGTGATCGCGTTGCCCAGGGTCGGATAGTCGAACACGAAGCGGTAGGCATCGAAGCTCAGGTTCTTCAAGGCCGCCATGGACGGGACACTGTAGAACTTCTGGAGCGAGGACCAGACCAGCACGAGGAAGGGCAGCACGACGATCAGCGCGAAATAAACGATGAAGGTCGCGGCGGTGAGGTAGCGCCATTTGCCGAGGTCCATGACGCGCGGACGGAAGCCCTTGCCGGTCATGGTCGAATACTTGCTGCCGGTGTTCGACAGCCGCGACTGCAGATAGACGCCGACCGATGTGATGACCAGCAGCGTGACCGCATAGGACGATGCGAGTCCAACCTTGCTCGGGTATTGGTGGATGGCCTGGTAGATCGCGGAGGTGAAGACCTGGATGCCGACCGGCAGGCCGAGCAGCGCCGGCACTTCGAACGATTCGATGGCGCGCACGAACAGGATCAGCAGCGTGGCGAAAATCGCCGGCCAGGTAAGTTTGAGCGTGATGTGCCAGACGATATTCCAGACGCTGGCTCCGCTCATCATCGCCGACTCTTCAAGCGACGGGTCCATCGAGCGGAACGCCGCCGTCATGATCAGGAAGGCCATGGACGAATAGTGCAGGCCTTCCACCCAGATCATGCCCCACATCGAATAGATGTCGACGAACACGTAATTGGTGCCGAACCAGCTCTGCAGCACCATGTTGATGATGCCGATCTTCGGGCTCGCGAGCAGAATCCAGGCGACGGTGAACAGAATGCCGGGAATGATGAGGGGGATGATGGATAGCGCGAAGAACAGCGATTTTAGCGGGGTGTTGGTACGCTCGTTCATCCACGCCAGCACCGTGCCGACTAGGAACGCGAAGACCGCGGTGCCGGACGCGAACTGCAGCGACGCGAAGAACAGCTTCAGCGTCTCGACGGTCGAGTACGCATTGGCGTAGTTATCGAGAGTGAAGGTCGCCGGCTTGCCGGCGGATTCCGGGGTGAAAAAGCTTTGCCAGAGCAGGAATACCAGCGGCATTAATGCCAGATAGGCAACGATCAATACGCTGGCGCCGATCACCAGCCATTTCATATCGAACCGCCACCCTGATTTGCTGCCGCCTGCGGCAGGCTGCGCCTCTAACTGTCTTACTGCTTCCATTGAAACGTCTCCTAATATTGCAACTTGCCGGCGGCGAGATGTTGCTTTTTTTTGTTCGTTGCCACCTAATGTTCTCATATGCGGAACAGTGGTCTATATAGAAATACGCGTCAAATTTACCTACCACTCCAATGAGTGTCAACACAAAAGAAGGTAAAAAAAGTAAGTTCCACTTCCGGAAACCTGTTCAGAGTCATTTTAGGGGTCCGTAAAAGCCCCTGAACAGGTTTTACACGGAATTGATCCTCACGCGTACAAAGTCAGCTTTGCGTGATGGTAATCCCACACTTTTTTAAGCAGGTTCGGCTTCCACAGATTGCGCCTGATGGTCTCCACCTGTTGCGGTTGAAGCACCGTCGGTTCGCCAATCTGGGACGCCATGTACTGGCGTTGCGCGGTCTCTTCCAGGTAGACGCCGAGCACGAAGGTTTCGATGACGCCCTCGGCGGCGATGACCGAACCGTGGGACTTGAGCATGATGGCGTGGGCATCGCCGAGGCAGGAGACCATTTCTTCCGCCAGCGGCCGGTTGTTGATCGACGCGGTCTTGGGGAATTGCTTGATTTCACCGATCACGGCGGCCTGCATGATCACCGGCAATACCGGCTTGCCGACCATGCTGAGCAGTGTCGACCACAGGGGATGCGTATGCGCCACCGCATTGACGTCGGGGCGCCGGCGATAGATTTCGGCATGGATGTGAAATTCCATCGGCGGCACCGCGCCGCCTTCGACCAGGTTGCCGTCGAGGTCGATGGTCACGATATCGTCCACCGTCAGCGCACTGCGCACCGATGCACCCGAGTTGATCAGCATGTGCTGCGTGCCGGGCACGCGCGCGCTGAAATGGCCGTTGAAATCAATGATCTCGGCGCGCTCCATCATCAGGATGGCGTCGACCAGCATCTGTTTCAGCGTTGCGATGTCGTTCATAGTGTCTCCATGGTTTGCTGCCTGGCCGTCTTGGCGCGGCCTTGGGACAGGGATTGCGAGTGAGCCGGTGCGGTCAGGACAGGCGAATTCTATCTGTGGTCATGGTCGTGATCATGGTCATGTCCGTGAGAATGAGCATGTCCGTGACCGTGGCTGTGGGAATGCCCGTGGCCGTGCGAGTGCGAATGCCCTTTGGGCACCGGCTTGTAATGCATGCCGGTCGGATCGACGCCCTGCGGCGTGCGCGGATCTTCGCTGAACACGAGCGACTTCACGGTCACCGGTACCGTCAGCGATGGAATGCGGATGCGACCGAGGTCGATATAGTCGAAGTCGAGCAGCACCACGCCATCGATCACCATGATCTCGCTCTTGATTTCGAGTTCCTCGCGCATGAAGGCGCCGAGCGACTGGGCGAGATCGCCGTCGAGAATGATGTACAGCGGTTTTTCCATTGCGATGGAATTGGACAGCGCCTTCGCGATACCGCGCCCGAACGCCGAGATGCGCTGATACGAAGGCCTGCCGGTCCAGCGGAAAGCGAGCGCGACGTCGGCTTCGCCTTCGGCCAGGTCGAAGGCCGTGAAATGCTTGCGGATCGCCGTCGCCACCAGGTCGGGATCGATCTCTTCGCCGAGTTCGCAAGTCGGCTGCAGCACCTGCAGGTTGCGGCGCGGCAGCAGGTCGGCCGGACTGGAGATGTAAATCGTGTTGCCGCTCAGTTGCACCGAATACTCGGAAGCGCCCAGCGCGGTGGCGCGGATGCACTCGCCGGCGTCGAGCACCGGCCAGGCCAGGGCGCCGGCATCGATGCGGCGGCGCAGCGCGGCGCCGAGCAGCAAGCCCATGTCGCC
>JAQGLQ010000052.1 GCA_028292785.1 Noviherbaspirillum sp.
GCGAAGTTAAAACATAAGTCTTTGATTCGGCAACGTTTTCAGTGGATCGTGCAGAAGGGATAGTTTTCCGCGGCGATGCCCGCCTTGGTCAACGCATTGAACAGAGTGGATTTGCCGACGTTGGGCAGGCCGACGATGCCGCATTGGAGACTCATGAAATTCCTTTGTAGATCAGGCATGCCGAGCCGGATATTCGTGCTGCCGGCATGCCCGAGCCGCGCAAGCGCTGCGGCATGAGGTTAGGTTAAGACGAAATGGACAGGACCGGGCTGTTCGCACGATCCGGTCCTGGTTTTGTCTCGGAATCCTGCATTGTAACCTTCCCGGATGCGCTCTTCAAAAGGCTTGCGGCGGTACGGCGATGCTGCTTCGCCAGCAGGATGAACCGGAAACGATGCCAGGTTTGCAACCCATTTCACGTTCCCGAGCGCTGTCCGGCTTTACTTCGTCGTATGCAGCTGCATCATCGCCGCTTCGAATTTTCCGTCGCAGAGCAGCGGGATGACGTCGAGGCTTTTCGCGATCGCTTCATCAATCAGCGGCTGCTCTTCCTTGCGGGGGCGGTGCAGCACAAAGTCGACTACTTGCTGCTGCATTGCGTGCGCGCGCGGATGGCCGATGCCGATGCGCAGGCGCCAGTAATCCTGCGTGCCCAGTGCGGCGGTAATGTCTTTCAGTCCGTTGTGACCGCCGGATGAACCGCCTTTTTTGATCTTCGCGACGCCCGGAGGCAGGTCGAGTTCGTCATGCACGACCAGAATCTCGTCCGCCGCGATCTTGTAGAAGCGCGCGAGGGCACCGACCGACTGGCCGGAACGATTCATGTAGGTTTGCGGTTCGAGCAGCCAGACCTCGTGGCCTGCGATGTTTTTCTTTCCGGCGAGCGCGTTGTAACGCGATTCCCGCGCCAGAGCCCGGCCAGCCAGGGCGTCGACCAGCCAGAACCCGGCATTGTGGCGGGTGAGTTCATATTCCGGCCCGGGATTGCCGAGGCCGACGATGAGGCGAATGGACATGGTGTTCTATCGAAACTGATTCTTCCGGATGTGGCTGATTGCAGTGGAGGGTGTCAATGCACGGATAACCCGATGCGGTGATAACACCGCTCTTTGTGCAAAACGCGCATCTTACAATGTCTTGCCGCCATTTGTGACAGGCCGGATATGTATGCGGGAAACTCCCGTGTGTCTGGAAGCAAGGTCATTGCGGAAAGCAGGCGTCCGTTTTTGCCGGCCAGCATAGTGTTACACTGTGCCGCATCAGTACACTCCTGGTAGAGACAATCCATCCGCGTCCGTAACGGACCGGCCCCACCGGATAGCAACGCGATCTACTATTAATTCCCTTACCCCCGACTATGGAACTTCCATGACCGAAAAGAAAAACAGCGCGTTAGCAAGTACCTTGATCGAACATAGGGACGCGCTGCTGAATGGCTGGATCGATAACATATCGAAACGCATGGTTCGCCGCGACGCCAGCATTGAAAACGAGATCCGCCAGCAGGCACAGCGGCTGATTTCCTTGCTTGCGAAGGCACTCGATAACGAGCAAACCGCCGATATCAATACGCCCGCATGGATGGAGGTGCGGGAGGTGTTACGTGAAATTTCAGAAACGCGTGCCCGCCAGGGGTTCAGTTCCGTCGATACGGCGATGTTCGTATATGCGCTCAAGGAACCGCTGTTCGGTTACCTGCGAACCTCGATGGCAGCCGCCCCGGCTGCGCTGGCTGACGAAATTCTGATAACGAGCACCCTGTTCGATCAGCTGGGCCTCTTCACGGTGGAAGCGTTCCAGCAAAGCCGCGAACGCGTCATCCTGGCGCAGCAGCAAGAGCTGCTGGAACTGTCGACGCCGGTGGTGCGCTTGTGGAAAAACGTGCTTGCCCTTCCATTGATCGGCACGCTCGATAGTGCCCGCACCCAGATCGTCATGGAAAGCCTGCTCCAGAAGATAGTCGAGACCGGCGCGTCCATCGCCATCATCGATATCACGGGAGTGCCTACCGTGGATACGCTGGTCGCGCAGCATCTGCTCAAGACCGTGGCGGCGGCGCGTCTGATGGGAGCCGATTGCATCATCAGCGGCATCCGGCCGCAGATCGCGCAGACCATCGTGCATCTCGGCGTGCATCTGGAAGACGTCATCACCAAGGCGACGCTCGCCGACGCATTTGTCGTAGCGCTCGAGCGCACCGGTTCGACCATTACCCATTCCCATAACGACAAGTGAGCTGCTGATGGAACGTATTCCCATTCTCAAGATCGGGCGCCTGCTGCTGGTCACCGTCCAGGTTGACATGCATGACCAGCTCGCGCTGACCTTGCAGGATGACCTTACCGAGCGCATCGTCAAGGATGGCGCCACGGGCGTTCTCATCGACATTTCATCGCTGGATATTGTCGATTCCTTCATCGGACGCATGATCAGCAATACCGCTGCGATGGCAAAAATCCTCGATGCGAAGACAGTGCTGGTTGGCATGCAGCCTGCCGTTGCAATCACGCTGGTGGAATT
>JAQGLQ010000072.1 GCA_028292785.1 Noviherbaspirillum sp.
GCATTGCTTTATTAGCAATCAAAAGTAACGTAGCTCGGCAAATCCTAGCTATTAGTGCGCTTTCCTATAACTAAGTCCTTAATTCTAAAATGTCTTAAGTCGCGCCTTGTGTGGTCATTAGTCTCACTTTATGGGGCACGCACACCGAAACGGACCTAGCTGCGCGCCGCCCGCACCGCGCGCCCGAGATCGACTACCGACATGGCGTAAAAATAGCTGCGGTTATATTGGGTGATGGCGAAGAAGTTCGCCGCGCCCAGCCAGTATTCCGTTGCTTCCTCACCGTTCTGCAGATCGACCAGGCCGTACATCATGTCGGTGGGCAGTTCGGAACTCGGCGAAACTCCGGCGGCCTTCAGTTCGTCAAGCCGATACTTGGCCTCAAGGCCCTTGCCGATGAAGGCATCCCAGTTGGCGCCGCCTTCCGCCGCCGATACCCTGGCGGGAAAAACGATCGGTTCGCCGCGCTTCCAGCCATGCTCCACCAGAAAATGGGCAACGCTGCCGATCGCATCGACCGGGGAATTGCGCAAATCGATCTTTCCGTCGCCATTGAAATCCACCGCGAATTTGCGAATGCTGCTTGGCATGAATTGGGGCCAGCCGATTGCACCGGCGTAGGAACCGCGCAGTGAGAACGGATCGATGCCGGCCTCGCGCGCGAACAGCAGTGTGTTTTCGATCTCTCCGCGGAAGTAGGCCATGCGTGCCTCACGGGTCGGCGTGTTCGGATAGTCGAACCCTAATGTCGTCACCGCATCCAGTACCCGGAAATTGCCGGTATTGCGTCCATATACGGTTTCGACGCCGATGATGCCGACAATGATTTCAGCCGGCACGCCGTATTGTTCCTCGGCGCGTGCCAGTGCATCCGCATGGGTTTCCCAGAAAGCGACGCCGGCGTTGATGCGCACGGGTTCGACGAAACGGGCGCGGTATGCGCGCCAGTTTTTTGGCCGTCCCGGAGGGGCCGGCTTCATCAATTGGATGGTGGTATCGACATACCGGATCTTCCTGAACAGAGCTTCGAGTTCGCTGCGCTCGAAGCCGTGCCGGGCGCTCATCTGATCGATGAAGTCCGACACTTCCTTCCACTCCGTGAAGTTGGCGAACTCGCCGGCATTGTCCGTCTCGACGGCTGGCTTGCGCGCCGTGCTCGCGGCTGCGGTTTTCTTCTTGGCCTGGGGTCCGGCGGCGGACGGGGCGGCGCAAGCGGTGGTGCTCAATGCAAGCAGCAGTGCTGACAGGCATGCGGAGTATCGGGGAGGAATGGAAAACATCATCGGCATTCTGCTAATAAGGATTTGAGTTTGGATTTGATCGCGGCGGGCGCAAGCTTGCCGGCTTCGCCATACCGCGCCGATTCGTACAGCATCATGAAGCGCATGATCGCGGCTTTCTTTTCATTCGCCAGCGTGGATTCCGGCGCGCTCAGCCGGCTGCCGTAGGCGCGTGGGCCTTCGTGTATCGCCTTTGCGTAGCCGCGGCGCGCCATATGACGGCAGAGCGCCTGATAGACCGCCTCGACGGGATCGGCTTTGTGGCGATTTCGGACCAGGGGGACCAGGACCAGCGCCATGACGACGGCGCCGGCGCCGAACATCAGGGCGGTCAAGGTGCGCCAGCCTACATCGGAAAAGCCGAGCGAGCGAATGAAATTCTGCTGGCGCTCGGGAGTGTAATTCAGCACTTGCTGGTTCCATGCATTGGTCACGGCATCCCAGTTCTGGCGCAGCGCCTGCAGATTCGACAGCCAGGAATTGCGGCCGAGGTCGACGCTGATCAACCCCCCCAGTAACGGGCGCGGCAACACGTTGCCGAGGCTTGTTTCGATGCGATCGGGAGAGACCGCCGCCGTGGGATCGATACGTGTCCAGCCCTGTTGCTCAAGCCATACTTCGGCCCACGCATGCGCTTCCGACTGGCGCACCGTCATATAGCCGTCGACCGGATTCACTTCTCCGCCCTGATAGCCGACCACCACCCGAGCCGGGATGCCGGCGGCGCGCATCAGCACCACGAATGCGGCCGAGTAGTGTTCGCAAAACCCTGCGCGCGTCTCAAACAGGAATTCATCGATGGCATGCGTGCCGAGCACAGGAGGCTCCAGGGTATATCTGAACTTCTCTTCACGAAAGAATTTAAGTACGGCATTGACGATGTCGCGGTTGTTCTTGTAACGGGCGCGCAAGCGTGCTGCATGCTCCAGCGTACGCGGGTCGTAGCCTTCCGGCAGCTTGAGCCACTGCGTTAAGACAAGGCGGCTGGCGTTCGGTTGCAATTTGTAATCGATGTACGATGCTGCCTCATACCGTACGCGCTCGTTGATCGGGCGACGGCTCAGCAGTTGTGATTCCGGGTACAGGCGCACCGGGTTGCCGTTGAGTTCCGGAGCCATTTGCGGCACATCGAGCGTGAACAGAAGGCGGCGTCCGGTCGGCTCCAGCGTGACCTGATAGCGTATCGGCGTCCCGCGCGTCATGTCGCGCGCCTGCGGTCCCTGCGTGTCTGCAGACTGCAAGGGCGACCAGGTGCGGCCATCGTATGAACCGAGTACGCTGCCTCGCCAGTACAGCATCGAATTTGCAGGGGGTGCATCGATGAAGCGAACGCGAAACGCGATTTCGTCGGACAGTGCCAGCTTCGAGATGTTTCCCGGCGCCATGGTATCCGACATGCCGGTGCGCGCCATCTGCGCATCGCTCGGCATACCCCACAGCGGCCCCTGGACACGAGGAAAGAGGATGAACATCACCAGGGTCAGCGGCGCGGCAAGCAGGAGAATCCACGCACCCAGGCGCAGCCGCTGCCCAAGCGGAGGAACCACGGTCGCATACTGAAACGATAATTGCGTGGTGAGGATCGCAACCGCGGCAGCAACGGTCATTAACGCGGCGCCGATGGTTTGGGAATAGAAAAAGCTCGTCAGCACCAGGAAGAAGCCGAGAAACAGTACGACAAACAAGTCGCGTTTCGCATGCATTTCCAGCACCTTCAGCGTTAGCAGCAGCACCAGCATCGCTACGCCGGCTTCGCGTCCGAGCAGAGTCCGGAAATTCGCATAGACAGCGATCATGGCGAACACCGCGATCGGCAGCAGAAGCCATTTCGGCGGCATGCGATTGCCGCGCAAGGTAAGCCAGGCACGCCATAAGAGCAAGGAAAGGCCGGCGGCAACGATCCAGCCCGGCAGATGCACCGTATGCGGCGCCAGCACCAGCAAACAGGTGAAGAGCAGCAAAAGCGTGTCAGCCTTGTCGCGCGACATTGGCCGCGATGCGCTGCGCTTCAGGAACGGGAAGCGCGACGGAAAAGAAGATCGCAGTGAAAACATCACGGCCCTTCCTGATAGAGGGCCAGTGCGCGCAGGCAGGCTTCCTGGTGTGCGGGACCGGATGCGGGCGCGAGCTTCGTGTCGCCGAGATGAAATCCGTAAGGCACGCCGCGCGCCTCCGCTTCGATCACCCAGCGCGTCATGCGCGACAGCTTCGCTTCAATGTCCATCTGGCGCGGGAGCTGGTCGAAGTCGAGCGAGACCTCGGTAGCCTCGCCGCCCTCGAAATACTTGGTGACGAGCGAGCCGCCATGCTCCACGTCGACCTTGGCGATTTGCCGCCAGGCGAGCCGCTTCAGGGAATCGCCCGCCTGGTAGCCGCGCACACCAGCGAAATCGTCGTGTCCGCCGTGTCCGCGGCCATCGGTGTTTTCATGGCCGCCAAAGGGCAGCGCGCCCGCATCTTCCTCCGGTTGCGGATAGACCAGCGCCTTCACATCCGGATGCCAGTAACTCCAGGCACGCAGCAGTCCGAGCGGAAAACGTGTCTGCAGCCGCACGCGCGGCGCCGGCAGCCAGCCTCTTTTCCTCGCGGGCGCCGACAGCGCCACGGTTTGCGTCGCGTGCGGGGCGACATCGGCGGCGTGCGGCAGGGACGACACGCCGCCGTCGCCGATGAAATCCAGCCAGATCGCATAACGGTAGTGCTTGCGGCGATTGGTGAGCTGGAGTTCGAACTGCGCTTCTTCGCCCGCGAATACGGGTCGCGCGCGGCCCGGCTTGAGATACAGGTGCGCAAGATTGCGGTAGGTCAGGTGCATGTCGATCAACGCGCATGCGGCGATCATGAACGTGAAGCCGAAGCCCAGGCTGAGGTTGTAATTGACGGAGCCGATGAACAGGGCGACCAGCGTCGCGCAGAAGAGCAGGCCGGGATGGGTCGGCAGGATGTAGACCCGGCGCTGATGGAGAAAAACTTCGCCAGGCTCGGCATGCGTGAAACGGAACAGCCATTTGTTGGCCCGTTTGCGAATGCCGTGTTCAAGCGCGCTTAACATGGATCGAAGCGGGCCGAATCAGACAGCCACGGATTTCATCATCTGCAGCACCAGATCGCGGCTGCTCGCGGCCAGGCTGCCCGTGGTCTTCAGCGGCCGCAAGCGATGCGCGGTGACGGGCACCAGGACTGCCTGCACGTCCTCCGGTATCACATGGTTGCGTCCTTCGAGCGCAGCCCAGGCACGCGATGCCTGCAGCAAGGCGATCGCGGCACGCGGACTCATGCCTTCGGCGAACAGGCCGCTCTGGCGCGATGCCTGCGCCAGCGCCTGCACATAATCGATCAGCAAAGCCGAGGCATGAATGTCCCGCAGCGCCGCTTGTGCGTCGAGAAGCTCGTTCGGCCCCATCGCGGTCGGGAGCGATTTCAGCATTGCGCGACGGTCTTCCCCCATCAGCAGCGCGCGCTCGGCCGCCGCATCGGGATAGCCAAGAGAAAGGCACATCAGGAAGCGATCGAGTTGTGACTCGGGCAACTGGAAGGTGCCGATCTGATGCGCGGGATTCTGGGTCGCGATGACGAAATGCGGCAAAGGCAGATCGCGTGTCACGCCGTCGGCGGTTACCTGGCGTTCTTCCATCGCTTCCAGCAATGCGGATTGCGTCTTCGGCGTCGCGCGGTTGATTTCGTCGGCCAGCAAGACCTGGGTGAACACCGGCCCGGGATGGAACACGAAGCCGTTTTTCTCGCGATTGAAAATCGAAACGCCTATCACGTCGGCGGGCAGGAGATCGCTGGTGAACTGCAGTCGATTGAACTTCAGGCCCAGCGAAATCGCCAGCGCGTGCGCCAATGTCGTCTTGCCGACGCCCGGCACATCCTCGATCAGCAGGTGTCCTCCGGCCAGCAGGCATACCAGCGATTGACGGATCTGCAGCTCTTTTCCGATAACGATCTGGCTGACTTGCCTGGCAACTGCGTGTACTTTGGAGAACATGCTTTCTTTTCCATTTTTTGGGGAAGCGCAAACTGCGGATGCGGACATCGCCAGCAAAATGACAGTGGCGCATCGGATTCTTCGCTAAACTGTGATTCTATTCGAGAATATCGATGCATAGCCTGCCTGGCGGGCGTTCGGCGCGCAAGCGGGACACTATTAGTGCGGAAGTTCTTATGCGCGCAACATCTGCTCTGCCGGTGTGTTTCAAAAACTGCCATGCATTCCGGATTGAACGCGCATGCGGCCACTTGTGAAACGAGTTCATCATGACCACCGCTCTTTACACCCATCCGGATTGCCGACGCCATGAAATGGGGGCTTGGCATCCCGAGTGTCCGGCCCGACTGCAGGCGATCGAGGACCAGCTGATCGCCAGCCGCATCGATGTGCTTCTCGAACATCGCGACGCGCCGCGGGCGGATCTGGCGGACATCGCGCGCGTTCATACCGATGACGCGATCACACGGGTGCGCGAGAATGCGCCGCGGTCCGACGACGCAGGGCGTTCGGGCTACTTTTCCCTGGACCCGGATACCATGCTCAACGCCCACAGCTGGAATGCCGCACTGAGGGCCGCGGGCGCGGCGGTGGCGGCGACCGATGCGGTGATTGCGGGCGAAGTGGAGAATGCCTTCTGCGCCATACGGCCGCCGGGGCATCATGCGATGCCGTCGCACGCGATGGGTTTTTGCCTGTTTGGCAATGTCGCGATCGCGGCGAAGCATGCGATGGAAGTGCATGGCTTGCGGCGCGTCGCGATCGTCGATTTCGACGTTCATCACGGCAATGGGACGGAAGCCGCTTTTTCCGATGACCCTCGGGTAGTGATGGTCAGTTTCTTCCAGCATCCGTTTTATCCTTACAGCGGCACCGATCATCCCGCATCGAACATGATCAACGTGCCTGTGCCGGCCTATGCCAAAGGTGACGTCATACGCGAAGTGGTGCTTGAAAAATGGTTGCCGGTATTGCATGCGCACCGGCCCGAAATGATATTCATCTCGGCTGGTTTTGACGCGCATCGCGAAGATGATCTTGGACAGATGGGACTGGTGGAAGCCGACTTCGCATGGATCACACAGCAGATCATGCTGGTGGCCAGGGAACATGCCCGCGGACGCATCGTCAGCTGTCTGGAAGGCGGTTACAACCTGTCGGCGCTCGGGCGCAGTGTGGCGGCGCATGTAAAGGTGCTGGCCGGACTCGATTGATGGAAACGGGATCGCATGCTGTCCGGCTCTTCTGGCACGTCGATTCCCATCCACCGAGTAGAATAGCGCCTTATCCCGCAATTCAAGTTACGCATGTCCATACAATGGTTTCCCGGTCACATGAACGCCGCGCGCAAGAAAGCGGCGGAATCCATGGAAAAGACCGATCTGGTGATCGAGGTGCTCGATGGCCGCTTGCCGCAGGCAAGCAGCAACCCAATGATCGAACAGCTGCGCAGGCATCGCCAGCGCCCCTGCCTGAAAATACTCAACAAGGCCGATCTCGCCGATCCCGCCGCGACGCAGGCATGGCTGGATTTCTATAACGGCCAGAAAGATGTGAACGCGGTCGCTCTGTCCTGCAAGAAGCTGGCCGACGTCGCGAAAATTCCCGGCTTCGCACTGAAGCTCGCGCCGCACCGGGGTACCGCGCTCAAGCCGCTGCGCATGATGATCATGGGAATTCCCAATGTCGGCAAATCAACATTGATGAATGCCTTGCTGAAGAAGCGTGTGGCCGCCGTGGGAGATGAACCGGCGGTGACGAAAACGCAGCAGCGTCTCTACCTGAACAACAATATGGTGCTGATCGATACGCCCGGCATGCTATGGCCGAAAATCGAGCATCCGAGCGACGGCTTGATGCTGGCCGCAAGCCATGCGATCGGTGTCAACGCGCTGATCGAAGAAGAAGTGGCGACCTTCCTCGCGGAGGTGTTGCTGACTCGCTATCCGCAGTTGATCCGCGCCCGCTATGGCATGGACACCGAAGGCATCGATGGCGTCAGCGTGGTGGAAGGCGTGGCGAAGCGGCGGGGCTTCCGCATCAAGGGCGGCGACCTGGATCTGGAAAAGGCTGCCCATACCTTACTGCAGGACTATCGCAGCGGCGCACTTGGCCGCATCAGTTTGGAGACGCCACAGAGCCGCGCCGAATTATTGGCTTCCTATCAGCCCGCGCCGTCGCTGGGACTGGCGGATGACGCGGCCGGCATGGACGAGGACGACAGGGCAGGGGGCTGATTCGATCGGTCACGCGTACCGGTCATACAATGCAAAAAGCCCGCAGCGATGCGGGCTTTTTGCGTTGCATTGCGATCGTTTCCGGCCCGGAGACATACCGCGCCGGAAACAGGGCAGGCAAATTACATCATGCCTTCCATACCGCCCATGCCGCCCATGCCGCCCATACCACCCATGCCGCCGCCTGCCGGTTTGTCTTCAACCAGTTCGGCGACCATGCAGTCGGTAGTCAGCATCAGCGAAGCGACCGATGCGGCGTTTTGCAGCGCCGAACGCGTCACCTTGGCCGGATCCAGCACGCCCATTTCAACCAGGTCGCCATAGGTGCCGTCAGCGGCGTTATAGCCGTAGTTGCCGGTGCCTTCCAGTACCTTGTTGACCACGACCGAAGGCTCTTCGCCTGCGTTCTGGACGATCATGCGCAGCGGCTCTTCCATTGCGCGCAGGACGATCTTGATGCCGGCTTCCTGATCGGGATTGTCGCCCTTGACATTGATTGTCGCGCGAGCACGCAGCAATGCCACGCCGCCGCCAGGAACGATGCCTTCTTCGACTGCTGCGCGGGTTGCGTGCAGCGCGTCTTCCACGCGGGCTTTCTTTTCTTTCATTTCGACTTCGGTGGCAGCGCCAACCTTGATCACGGCAACACCGCCGGCGAGTTTTGCAACACGCTCCTGCAGTTTTTCACGATCGTAGTCGGAAGTCGCTTCTTCGATCTGCGCGCGGATCTGCTTGACGCGTGATTCGATCGCGGCGTGGTCGCCTGCGCCATCGATGATCGTGGTGTTTTCCTTGCCCACTTCGATGCGCTTCGCCTGGCCCAGATCGTTCAGCGAGGCTTTTTCCAGGGTCAGGCCGACTTCTTCAGCGATGACCTGGCCGCCTGTCAGCACGGCGATGTCTTCCAGCATGGCTTTGCGGCGGTCGCCGAAGCCGGGAGCCTTGACCGCGCATGTTTTCAGGATGCCGCGGATGTTGTTGACGACCAGCGTCGCCAGCGCTTCACCTTCGATGTCTTCTGCGATGATCAGCAGCGGACGGCCGGCTTTTGCGACTTGCTCGAGCACCGGCAGCAGATCGCGGATGTTCGAGATCTTCTTGTCGTACAGGAGAACGAACGGGTTTTCGAGGATGGCAACCTGCTTCTCCGGATTGTTGATGAAGTACGGGGAAAGGTAGCCGCGGTCGAACTGCATGCCTTCCACGATTTCGAGTTCGTCGTTCAGCGACTTGCCGTCTTCAACGGTGATCACGCCTTCCTTGCCGACTTTTTCCATTGCTTCAGCGATGCGCTCGCCGATGGAGTAATCGGAGTTGGCGGAAATGGCGCCGACCTGGGCGATTTCCTTGGTGGTGGTGCAGGGCTTGGAGATCTTCCTGAGTTCTTCGACAGTGGCGGCCACTGCCCTGTCGATGCCGCGCTTGAGGTCCATCGGGTTCATGCCGGCGGCGACGTATTTCATGCCTTCGCGCACGATGGCTTGAGCCAGCACGGTTGCGGTAGTAGTACCGTCACCAGCGTTGTCGGAGGTCTTGGAAGCGACTTCCTTGACCATTTGCGCGCCCATGTTCATGAACTTGTCTTTGAGTTCGATTTCTTTCGCAACCGAAACGCCATCCTTGGTGACGGTCGGCGCGCCGAATGAGCGCTCGAGGACGACGTTGCGGCCTTTTGGTCCGAGGGTTACTTTGACTGCGTTGGCGAGAATGTTCACGCCTTCGACCATCTTGGCACGGGCGGAATCGCCAAATATGACTTCTTTAGCTGCCATGTTTTAACTCCTTAACTGTATTCATTGAATTTGCATACCGTAACTCGGTATCATGCCGGCATCCTGGCTATCCAGGACTTTCCGGCAGTTCGGGTTACTTCTGGACGATTGCCATCAGGTCTTCTTCACGCATCACCAGCAGTTCTTCGCCTTCGATCTTGACGGTCTGACCGGAATATTTGCCGAAGAGCACGCGGTCGCCGATTTTGACGTCGAGCGGACGGACTTTGCCATCTTCCAGAATCTTGCCTTTACCTACGGCGAGCACTTCACCCTGATCAGGCTTTTCGGCAGCTGCATCGGGCAGAACGATGCCGCCCGCAGTTTTCGTCTCCTGGTCAAGGCGCTTGACGATAACGCGATCGTGCAAAGGAACAAGGTTCATAAAAACTCCTTTAATTCAATAAGTTATAGTTTTTTGCGGATACTGCTGCAAAGGGCACTTCACCATGCAGCGGACCGCGATGGAAAAATGTAGGGAGTCGGGTGGAGTTGGTTGTTAGCACTCTACCCCGACGAGTGCTAAGTATATGGGGGGCGATTTTCTTTTTCAAGCTGATATCTGCGTTTTTTATATTTATATTTATCAATTTTTTAAATGCTAAAAATTAATTTTCTGTCAATGAAATGGCAGTCTCGTCCAGTAACAGATGCGAATCGATCAGCATAAAGAGCCGCGAACGAACATCGTCGGTCGCCGGTTTGCCATAGGATAATGAGCGCTACCTTTCCGTGTTTTATGGCTTATGCGCATCCTGACTAAAATTCTGACCGCGTTTCTTTTTATCGGATTCAACGCAGCAGGCAGCGCCCAAGAGGTGCCGCCGCCGGTCGCCGATGCCTTGAACCGCGCGCATATCCCCGGGTATGCAATCGGTATCTATGTGCAGGAGGCCGGCGGCGGCCCGGTCCTCGTCGCCGCGAATGCCGACATGCCTTTGAGTCCGGCATCGACCATGAAATTGGTCACCAGCAACGCCGCGCTGGAACTTCTCGGCCCCGCTTTTACCTGGAAGACCCAGGCGTATATCGATGGGGTGGAGGCCGGCGACGTGCTGCGCGGCGACCTGGTCATCAAGGGCAGCGGCGATCCGAAACTGGTTTTGGAAAACCTGTGGCTGTTCCTGCGGCGCATCCGGGACAAGGGTATTCGCGAAATCAGAGGCAACCTGATACTGGACAGCAGCGTGTTCGAAGATATTCCGTTCGATGCCGCGCTATTCGACGGCGATCCGATGAAGCCGTATAACGTCGGCCCGGACGGCCTGTTGCTCAATTACAAATCGCTGAGTTTTCGATTCATCCCCGATCCGGCGTCGGGAACCGTTCGTGTGGCGCTGGAGCCGCCGGTCGACGCCTATTCCGTTTTGCTTCCCCAACTGGCAAAAGGCGAGTGCGGCGACTGGCGTAGCAAGCTGAATCTGGTGCTTGCCGCGACCGGCGCCCGTTTTGAAGGCGCCTTCCCGGCATCCTGCGGCGAAAGAATCTGGCATGTGCATCCCTATCCGATGAGCCATGTTCAATATTTCGCCTCGGTATTCCAGCGTCTCTGGACGGAACTCGGCGGCACGTTCAAGGGCCAGGCCAGGCGAGGAATGGTGCCGCCGACGGCCAGGCTGATCGCGGAATGGGAATCCGCCTCGCTGTCCGAAGTGATTCGCGACATCAACAAGTACAGCAACAATGTTATGGCGCGCCAGTTGCTGCTGACGATCGCGAACCGCGCGCTGCAGTTGCCCGCCACGCCGGAGCGCGGCGCTGCGGTGGTGAAGCTTTGGCTGGCCAACAAGGGAATCGATGCTGCCGACCTGAGCATCGACAATGGCTCCGGCCTGTCGCGCAGCGAGCGGATTTCAGCGCTGACGCTGGGCCGGCTTCTGGTGCAGGCGTATCAGGCACCGACGATGCCCGAGTTCGTCGCCTCCCTGCCATTGGCCGGCTACGACGGCACCATGCGCAGGCGGCTAAATGGACAAGGCGTCTCCGGCCGCGCGCACATCAAGACCGGGACGCTGCGCGACGTGCGGGCAATTGCCGGCTATGTGCTTGCGGCGTCCGGCAGACGCTATGTGGTCGTCTGCCTGGTCAACCATATCAATGCGCCGCAATCGCAGGAAGCACAGGACGCGCTGCTGCAGTGGGTATACGAGCAGGGTTAGAGCACGACCGGCCGGTTGGAAAGCTGATCGTGGCGGGAGCCGTCATCAGGAAAGCGTTCCTGCAGCAGCGTGTTCAACTGATGTAATGCGGCAAGACTGCTGTCGTGATATTCGGCCCGGGCGAAACCTTCCGTCATGGTGCGGCAGACCGTTTGCCATTCAGCCGCTGTGATCGCCTTGCCTACTCCGCGGTCCGCGACGATCTCGACCTTGTGATCCGCCAGGTTGACATAGACCAGCACGCCGCAGTTTTCTTCCGTATCCCAAATGCCGTAATGGGCAAACAATTCGCGCGCCCGGTCGCGCGACGAGACGCCATCCCAGACCGCCGCGAGGCTCAGGGAAGATTCGACGATCATCCGCACTTCGGCGCGATGCGTCGTTTCTCCCTGCTTGATCGCCGCTTCGATCGCGGTCAATGTGGCGGGTGGAAAGGCGCGGCGGCCGTGGAACGAATTGATGCGCAAGTGCCTGAGCAGGCGTGAAAGTCGCTTCATCACCAGTCCCCCGATGCGCCGCCGCCGTCGAAACCGCCGCCGCCACCCGAGAAGCCGCCGCCACCGGAGAAGCCGCCGCCGCCGAAGCCACCCCGAAAGCCGCCGCTGCCCAGGCCCGCTCCGAGAATGACGCCGGCCGAGCGGCCCCAGCCATCGCGGCTGTGCCGGTAGCCGCGCGCGGAACGTCCGCGCGACATGAGCATGAACAGTCCGATGAAGATCAGGATCGGTATCAGCGGCAGATCGAAGCCAAACCCGCTGTCATCCTGTCCGGGCGGGGCGCGATTCGTACGCTCCGGCGCCGGCAGCTTTTCCCTGTCCAGCAAACCGGCGATAGCGGCGACCCCCGCGGTCAGGCCGCCGTAGAAGTCATTCTGCCGAAAGTGCGGCGCCATGATGTCCTGCAGGATGCGCTTCGATTGCGCATCCGTGAGCGAGCCCTGCACGCCGCGCCCCGCTTCGATGCGCAGGCGCCGCAGGGAGGACGGGTTATCCCTGGCGACAACCAGGATCACCCCATCGTCCATTCCTTTGCGTCCGAGCTTCCATGCGTCGGCGACGCGGATACTATATTGCTCGATGGCTTCCGGTTCGGTCTTGCTGACCAGGAGAATCGCGATCTGGCTGCCGGCGCGGTCCTCGTACTCCTTCAGGACGTTTTCAAGATTGGCGCGCTGCTCCCCGGTCAGCATGCCGACCGTGTCGGTCACGCGCGCCTTCAATGGCGGAATCGGCGTGAAATTCTGGGCATGCGCCGCTGACAGCACAAGGGCAAGCAGCCATCCGCAGCCCCATGCCGCGAAGTGTCGCAACCAGCCCGGCCTGGCAATGATCATCATGGATTCGGTGTCCGCCTACTTGCCGAAGTTCACTGTCGGCGCGTTGGAAATCGCTTTTTCGTTCTCGACGGTGAACGAGGGCCTGACCTCATACTTAAAGATCATCGCGGTGAGGTTGGTCGGAAAGCTGCGCGCGAGGATGTTGTAGTCGGCGACCGACTGGATATAGCGCTGGCGCGCCACCGTGATCCGGTTTTCCGTACCTTCCAGTTGCGACTGCAGGTCGCGGAAGCTGGTGTCAGCCTTGAGCTGGGGATAGTTTTCGGATACCGCCATCAGGCGGGAGAGCGCGGATGACAGCTCGCCTTGCACCTGCTGGAATTTCCTGAACGCTTCCGGATTGTTGAGGACTTCCGGCGTGATCTGAAAGCTGGTGGCCTGGGCGCGCGCCTTGGTTACCGCTTCGAGCGTCTCTCTTTCGTGGGAAGCGTATCCCTTGACCGTATTGACCAGATTGGGAATCAGATCGGCGCGTCGCTGATACTGGTTGACGACTTCACCCCATGCCGCCTTGACCGTTTCGTCCTTCGCCTGGAATTCGTTATAGCCGCATGCGGTCAACATTGAAACCAGAAATGCAAGTCCCAGCCGTGTGAACCAGTTTTTCATCTGAATTTCCTTTAATCGATTATTGTGGGAAATACCGAACGTCAAGATACCGCCTACTGTAACTCTTGAGTTTGTTTTTCGACACTAGTTCGTCATCGAATGAAAACTGTCGTCCCGCGCGGCAGGCACGGAACGGTAACATGGCACGTTACAATGCGGCTTGGCTGGAAAAACCGAAGGCAAAGCTGTGACATTCATCGAAAAACTCTCCGCCGCCTGGACGGCGAACGATTCCCTGCTATGTGTCGGACTCGACCCCGATACCGGCAGGCTCCCCGCGGATCTGCGCAACCGGCCGGACGGCATCTTCGCATTCTGCAAGGCGATCATCGACGCGACGGCCGATACGGCCTGCGCGTTCAAGCCGCAGATCGCGTACTTCGCGGCATTGCGCGCGGAAGACCAGCTCGAGGCGATCTGCGCCTATCTTCGCAAGCAGTATCCACAAATACCCATTGTGCTCGATGCGAAGCGCGGGGACATCGGCGCGACCGCGGAACAGTATGCGCGCGAAGCATTCGAGCGTTACCGCGCGGATGCGGTCACGGTCAATCCGTACATGGGCTTCGATTCCATTGCCCCCTATCTTGAATGGAACGATCGCGGCGCCATCGTGCTGTGCCGGACGTCCAATCCCGGCGGTTCCGATCTGCAATTCCTGACGGTCGAGGGCAAGCCTCTCTACCAGCTTGTCGCCGGCCTGGTTGCCGACAAATGGAATCGCAACGGTCAGTGCGCGCTGGTGGTCGGCGCAACTTTTCCAGCCGAACTGGCGCAGGTGCGCAGGATCGTCGGCGACATGCCCTTGCTGGTGCCCGGCATCGGCGCTCAGGGCGGCGACATCGAGGCGACGGTCGCTGCGGGCAAAACGTCCGCCGGAACGGGGATGATGATCAATTCGTCGCGGGCGATCCTGTATGCCGCCACCGATGACAAGGCGGGGGAGGATTTCGCGCAGGCCGCGCGCCGCGTCGCCTTGGAGACGCGCGACGCGATTAATCGCTGTCGCTAGAGCGGTTCCAGAAAACGCAGCAGTCCTTTCAGCGCATGCGCCACGGTTTGCTGTCGCACCGACTGCCGGTCGCCTGAAAACACCAGGCGTTCGGTATGGGTGCGATGATCCGTTGCCCATCCGAAGCAGACAGTGCCCACCGGTTTGCCTGGGACGGCGCCGCCGGGGCCGGCGATGCCTGTTGTGGAAATTGCGACATGGGCACTGCTGTTCGCCACGGCGCCTTCAGCCATTGCGGCGGCCACTTCCTCGCTTACCGTGCCATGCTGGGCGATCATCGCGGCCGAGACATCCAGCAATTCCGTCTTCGACGCGTTGGAATAGGTAATGAAGCCGCAGTCGAACCATTCGGACGATCCGGCGATTTCAGTGATGGCCTGGCCGACGCCTCCACCGGTGCAGGATTCGGCAACCGCGAGCAGCAAGCCTTTCTCTTGAAGCGCACGCCCGACGCGCGCGGCAAGTTCGATCACATCTTCCATGTCGCTCCACTCCTTGTTGTTCGATGTTTTCCACCGTCCTACTTTACCACCGCCCCAAGTCG
>JAQGLQ010000132.1 GCA_028292785.1 Noviherbaspirillum sp.
TGCACGAACACCGGCTTTCCGCCGGCAAGTTCGATCGCGGGAACGTAGCTGTCGTAAGCCGGTTCGATCACCATGACCTCGTCGCCCGGATGCACGCTGCATAGAATGGCGGTCAGAATAGCCTGCGTGGCGCCGGCGGTAATCGTGATTTCCGAAGCGGCGTCATAGACATGGCCGTAAAGCTTGCCGACTTTTGCGGCTATCGCTTCGCGCAGGGCCGGCACTCCGGTCATGGGTGGATATTGATTCATCCCATTCTTCATCGCCGCCGTGACCGCATCGACGAGCGCGGGATCGCAGTCGAAATCCGGGAAACCCTGGCCGAGGTTCACCGCTTTCTTTTCCGCGGCCAGCGCGGACATGACGGTAAATATCGTGGTGCCGACATTGGGAAGCCGGGACTGCAGTGCGGAACGCAGGGCGTCAGTAGCGGGCATGCGAGTGGACATATTGTGGTCGTCAGGAATCGGTGGCAAAAGCCGAGAAGCTTGCGCGTCAATATGCCGCATACTGACGATTTCGGCGATCCGGCACCGGCATTTTAACGTCTAACATGCCGGCCATGCTTCCGGGAGAATGATGCGAAACAGGCCGGCGGCGGCGGTGCGTCTCGCCAGCTTCAGCAATGCCTTGTCCTTGGTGATCAGGATCTGCGCTTGCGCGTCGCGCGCTACTTCGAGAAATTTCTGATCGTCGCGATCCTTGCAGACGGGGAGCGGCACATCGGAGCGGGCAACCAGCGCGGTGCCGTCGAGACAGTTGATCAGCGTATCGAACTCCGCCGCCGCCACGGCCCGGGAATCCGCGTCCAGTGGCAGATGCCGGTATTCGAGCACCGCCAGCCATTCCGAACGGCAGTCGCTGCGCGTCACCGCTTCCACGCTACCGTCCTTGAGGGCCGCATGCAGCGCCGCCCACCTCGGATCGCGAAAGACGAAGAGGTCGAGGCAAACGTTTGTGTCGATCACGATGCGCTTAGGTATCATTGCGTAAATTCTGTTTAAACGAAAAATAGTTGAGATGCTGATTGTTCTTTCGCCCGCCAAAAGCCTGGACTACGACACGCCGCCCATTACCGACGCACACACACGTCCCGCATTCGTTAGTCATTCAGCCGAACTGATTGAGATCCTGGTCCGATTTTCTCCGGCGCAGATTGGAAGCCTGATGCAGATCTCGGATACGCTGGCGGTCCTGAATGCGGCCCGCTACGCCTCCTGGTCACGGAAATTCACGAAAAAGAACGCGAAGCAGGCTGTACTTGCGTTCAACGGCGATGTATACGAGGGATTGGACGCCGGTTCCATGACCGATGCGCAACTTGGTTATCTGCAGACGCATGTGCGCATTTTATCCGGCTTGTACGGGGTGCTGCGACCGCTGGACCTGATGCAGCCTTACCGGCTCGAGATGGGAACGCGACTGACCAACCCGCGCGGCAAGGACCTCTATGCATTCTGGGGCGACCTGGTCAGCGAGGCGCTGAACGAGACGCTTGCCGCTAACAAGTCGAAAGCGCTGGTCAATCTGGCGTCGGAGGAATACTTCAAGGCGGTCAAGCCAAGCTTGCTCGATGTTCCCGTCATCACGCCGATTTTCGAGGACTGGAAGAGCGGCAAGTACAAGATCATTTCGTTTTATGCAAAGCGTGCGCGCGGCCTGATGGCGCGCTATGCGGCCATGAAGCATCTTACCGATCCGGAAAAGCTGAAGGCGTTCGACCTCGAGGGCTATGAATTCGTCGAAGAAGGCTCGACGGACCGGGCTTGGCTGTTCAGACGGCGCATCGAAGGCTGATCGAAGGGCGGCTACGGTGCATGGCAAAAAGCCTCGCACTGCGAGGCTTTCATGTCTTTCATGTCTTTACAGGCAGGATGCCGAGAAAATTTATTTCCAGAACTTCCACCATGCATTGTTCTTCGCCGGGCCGCCACGGTAATAGACACTGTTCGGAAAATTCTGGTTGAGCACGCGCTCCGCATCGTCGCGCAATTGCGGCAGTCCCAATGCATCATAGGAACGCACCATGATGAACAGGGCTTCCTCGACCGCCGGCGCTTCGCGATATTCGGTCACCGCGATCTGGGCGCGATTCGCAGCGGCGAGATATGCCCCGCGCCGGTAATAGTAATTCGCCACGTGCACTTCATGCTGAGCCATGGCGTTCACAAGATACTTCATGCGCGCGATCGCGTCCTTGGCGTATTTGCTGTCGGGGAAGCGTTCAGTCAGTTGCTTGAAGGCTTCGAAGGCGTCGCGCGTCGCCTTCGAATCGCGTTCGCTCGGATCCTGGATCGAAATGAAGTCGAACAGGCTGGCTCGGTCGTTGAAGTTGATGAGACCGCGCAGATAGTACATGTAATCGACGTTGGGATGATTCGGATGCAGCTTGATGAACCGCTCGACCGCGGCCAGGGCCTGCGGCGCGTCGGCCTGGCGATAATGGGCATATGCGATTTCCATTTGGGCCTGCTGGGCATATGTGCCGAACGGATAGCGGGATTCCAGTTTTTCAAAGTGGGATATCGCTCTTTCGTAATTTCCGCTCGCTAGCTCGTCGCGGGCCTCCGAGTATAATTTGGAAGCCGACCACGCGACTGTCTCATCGACTTTTTCCGGCAACAGACCGCAGGCCGATACCGAGAGAGCAAGGGCGAAGGCAGCGAATTTCAACGATTTTTTAAGCATGGCGTTAGCTGGAGTGCCTCTGAAGAAGGCAACGATTATAGCTGATGGACTTGCAACGATCTTAAACGAAGCACGGATTTTGACTAAAACCTTACCTGATATAGAACTGGAAGACGGCGATCTGGACAGCAATGTCCCGCCCGAATCCGCTCCGATCGTACTGAAACTGACGTCCGATGCATGCGGCGAGCGGCTGGACAAGGTGATTTCCCGGCTGGTTCCGCAGTTTTCCAGAAGCCGCCTGCAACAATGGATGGAAGCAGGGCATGTCACCGTCGACGGCCAGCCGGCGCGGGCGAAAACGATTGCTCTTGGCGACGAAACGATTGTCGTGCAACCTCAGACAAGCGCGGAAGAGCAGGCGTTTTCCCCGGAACCGATGCAGTTGACAATCATGCATGAAGACCGGGCCATCCTGGTGCTCGACAAGCCGGCCGGATTGGTGGTGCATCCCGGCGCGGGCAACTGGTCGGGAACCTTGCTGAACGGTCTGCTGCATCATGTTCCCGCGGCTGCCGGCGTGCCGCGCGCGGGTATTGTCCATCGTCTCGACAAGGAGACCAGCGGGTTGATGGTGGTCGCGAAAACTCTGGAAGCGCAGACGAATCTGGTGCGCCAGCTTCAGGCCCGCAGCGTCAGGCGCGAATACCTGGCAATGGTATGGGGCAAGCCCCACGCCAGCGGAAAAATCGACGCGGCAATCGGTCGCCATCCGCGCGACCGCGTCAAGATGGCCGTTTCCGAACTCGGCAGCGCGAAGCCGGCGGTGACACATTATGAGCGGGTAGCGACCGGTGCGATCGACGGCCGGCCCGTGAGCCTGATGCGCTGTCAGCTGGAAACCGGACGCACGCACCAGATCCGCGTGCACATGCAATCGATCGGGTTTCCGTTGGTCGGCGACGCGCTTTATGGCAAGCCGCACCTGGCGCATGCGTTTGGTCGACAGGCCTTGCATGCATTCCGCCTGGGCCTCGATCATCCGGAATCCGGCGA
>JAQGLQ010000157.1 GCA_028292785.1 Noviherbaspirillum sp.
GCTTCCTGCGTTCGGCATCGTGGCAGCCGTCATGGGCGTGGTGCATACGATGGAATCCGTGGGCCTGCCGCCCGCCGAGCTCGGCATTCTGATCGCGCATGCGCTGGTGGGTACCTTCCTCGGCATCCTGCTCGCTTACGGCTTTGTCGGCCCGCTCGCCAGCGTGCTCGAACAGAAGCTGAACGAATCGTCGAAGATGTTCCAGTGCGTGAAGGTGACGCTGCTGGCGAGCCTCAACGGTTACGCGCCTGCGCTTTCGGTGGAGTTCGGCCGCAAGGTTCTGTTCTCGACGGAACGTCCTTCGTTCAGGGAACTGGAAGAACACATCAAGCAATCGAAGTCCAAGTAAGCGGCGCATCGATCCATACAGACAACCTATCCGGCGGAATTTCATATGGCTGACGAAGCGCAACGGCCCATCATCGTCAAGAAAATAAGGAAAAACGGCGGCCATCACGGCGGGGCGTGGAAGATTGCCTATGCCGACTTCGTCACGGCGATGATGGCTTTCTTTCTGCTGATGTGGTTGCTCGGCTCCACCGCCAAAGGCGACCTGAACGGCATCGCGGAATACTTCCAGACCCCGCTCAAGGTAGCGATGGCCGGCGGCTCGGGCAGCGGCGACAGCTCCAGCGTGATTCAGGGGGGAGGCAGGGACCTGACGCGCAAGGATGGTCAGATCAAGAACGGCGACGAACCTTCGCCGAAGAAGACATATAACCTCACCGCCGCCACGTTGCAGACCGCCGAAGCGGCGCTGGAGCGCGCCGAGGCCGCCCGCCTCAGGGATCTGAAGCAGCGTATCGAAACCGCCATCGAGGCCAGGCCGACACTGAAGCAGTTCAAGAAGCAGCTGCTGCTGGATATCACTTCGGAAGGCTTGCGCATCCAGATCGTGGATGAGCAGAACAGGCCGATGTTCGCGCTCGCCAAGGCGGATCTGCAATCGTATACGGTCGAGATCCTGCACGAGATCGGCAAGCTCCTGAACGACATGCCGAACCGGATCAGCCTGTCCGGCCATACCGACGGAAGCGCCTACGCCAGCGGCGAGAAGTATTACAGCAATTGGGAGTTGTCGGCCGACCGCGCCAACGCCTCGCGCCGGGCGCTGATCGCCGGCGGCATGGATGAAATGAAAGTGCTGCGCGTGGTCGGACTCTCGTCTGCGGTGTTGTTCGACAAGGAGAACCCGGTCAATCCGATCAATCGACGGATCAGCATCATCGTGATGAACAGGAAAGCCGAGTTGAATGCTTCCAGGGATGGAGGAACCATCGAAGTGACGAATGCCGAGCAGGTTGACGCCCTCGGAGCGGGTGGCGGGGCGCCTTCCGGTGCCGCCGCGAGCATGACTTCCGCGCCGGCGCCGGCCGCGAAATGAACAGCTCGGCCGCTTGATGACGGATAACGGGATATGGAATGCCAGGTAATCGCTCGGTAAGCTCGCAGGTGAAAAATCTGCTGTCGCATCTGTCGGACCAGGGGACGCATCATCTGGGCGAGGTCGAAAGCGATCTCGGACAGACCCGCTTCCTGCTCAGGCAGGCGGTCGAAGCGCTGGCCGCGAACTTTGTCGCGCTGCACGCGGCCGCGGCGGCGCAGCAGGAAACGATAGATGAACTGCTCGCCGGCGCGAAGCCGACCGGGGCACTGACCGAGAAGCTGCGCAACGCGCGCAAGGAGATCGATCTCCATGCGAACGCGGCCGTCACCGGCCTGCAGTTTCAGGATATGACCAATCAGCTGATCGAGCGGACAGCGGACCGCGTCGCCGGTTTGCGCGCGATGCTCGACAGCCTCGGCATGAGCGGCGCCGGGCTGCCGCAGGATGGGCGGGAAGCGGAAATGGCTGCGGCGCTGGCCGGCATCATCGGTGCGGCCGAGGAGCAGAGCTCCAGGCTGAACGGCGCGTTGCGGAAGGCGGTGAGTCAAACGCATATGGAAAGCGGCGACGTCGAACTGTTTTGATATATGCATTAACGAAAAGAGCAGGAGCATAACGATGGGTAAATCAATTCTCGCCGTGGACGATTCCGGCTCGCTACGGCAAATGGTCGTGTTCAGCCTGCGGGCCGCCGGCTACCAGGTCACCGAGGCCGTGGATGGACAGGATGGGTTGGACAAGGCAAAAGCGCGCGTATACGACCTGGTGCTGACGGACCAGAACATGCCGCGCATGGATGGGCTCACGCTGATCCGTTCCCTGCGCCGCACGCCGGCTTACCAGAAGGTGCCCATCCTGATGCTGACTACCGAATCCGGTGATGAAATGAAATCGAGGGGCAGGGCGGCCGGAGCGACAGGGTGGCTGGTCAAGCCTTTCGATCCGCAAAAGCTGACCGAGGTGGTAAGAAAAGTGATTGGCTGATCGGCTGATCGGTCGGAAATAAAAAGCATACGAGATGGAGTTCCCTGATGACGATTGATATCAGCCAGTTTTTCCAGGTGTTCTTCGATGAGACCGAAGAGCTTCTCGCGGAAATGGAAAAGCTGCTGCTGGCCATCGACGTGTCGGCCCCCGACGCGGAAGACCTCAATGCAGTTTTCCGGGCGGCGCACTCGATCAAGGGCGGCGCAAGCACCTTCGGCCTGAACGATCTCACCCAGGTGACACATGTGCTCGAATCGCTGCTCGACGGCATTCGCCGGCAGCGCATGAAGCTCACCACGGAGCATGTCGACGCATTCCTGGTTGCGAAGGATGTCCTCAAGATGCAGCTGAACGGCCATCGCCTGCACACGCCGGTCGATCAGGACGCGGTCGCCGATATCCTGATGCTGCTTCAATCGTTCGCCGAGCATGCGTCGCCGATCGCCATGCCGGCCGCGGCAATCGAGGTTCGGGACGCGGCGTTTGTGCCCACGGCTTCGACACGCCATCACCGGATCGCGCTGCCCGAGATCTCCGCGCGCGACACCGATGCGCTTGCGGCCGAGCTCGGCCTGCTGGGAAGGCTGACGCGGGAAACGCTCGATGACGGGCGTGCCGCATTCACGCTGCTGAGCGATAGCGGCATCGATGAAATCATCGCGATCTGCTCCTTCATTCTCGATCCGGATGACCTGCAGGTGAGCGAACTTGACATGCCCGCCGGCCAGCAGTCCGACGAAGAGCGCAAGGCCGCGCAGGAGGACACGCAGGGTTACGGATTTTTCGAACCGATCGAACCGCGCGCAACCGAAGCAGGCGAGGCCGCGCAGGCTTCCGCTTCAACCGCCCCGCACAGCGAAGCGGTTGTGTCCCCGGCCGAAACCAGGCTGGCGCCGCGACGCGACGAAAAGCTCGCGGTCAGCCATGAATCGTCGTCGATCCGGGTGGGTATCGAAAAAGTCGATCAGCTGATCAATCTCGTCGGCGAACTGGTGATCACGCAGGCGATGATCGAGCAGCGCACCAGCACCCTCGATCCCATGCTGCACGAACGGCTGCTGAGCAGCGTCAGCCAGCTCACCCGCAATACCCGTGAGCTGCAGGAAGCGGTGATGTCGATCCGCATGATGCCGATGGATTATGTATTCTCCCGTTTTCCGCGCATGGTGCGCGACCTGGCGCACAAGCTCGGCAAGCGCGTCACCTTCGTGACCCAGGGCGCCGCGACGGAACTCGACAAGGGACTGATCGAACGCATCGTCGATCCGCTCACGCATCTGGTGCGCAACAGCATCGATCACGGCATTGAAATGCCCGAGGTGCGCAAGGCGGCGGGCAAGAGCGAGAGCGGCAAGCTGTCGCTGTCGGCGGGGCACCAGGGCGGCAACATCGTCATCGAAGTGAGCGACGACGGCGGCGGCCTGAGCCGTGAAAAGATTCTCGCCAAGGCGCGGCAGCAGGGCATGCCCGTCGCCGATTCGATGACCGATGCCGAAGTATGGCAGCTGATCTTCGCGCCGGGATTTTCGACCGCCGAAACCGTCACCGATGTGTCGGGGCGCGGTGTCGGCATGGATGTGGTCAAGCGCAACATCACCGCGATGGGCGGCAGCATCGACATCCGCTCGGCCAAGGGGTTCGGTACCACCATGTCGATATCGTTGCCGCTCACGCTCGCCATTCTCGACGGCATGTCGGTCCGGGTCGGCGAGGAGATCTACATTCTGCCGCTGGGCTATGTGGTCGAATCGCTGCAGCCCGCGCCCGCCGACGTCAAGGACATCAGCGGCCAGGGCCAGGTGATCAAGGTGCGCGGCGAATACCTGCCGCTCATTCCGCTATACCGCATCTTCGGGATCGAACCGTCATTCACCGATCCGTCGCAAGGCATCGTCGTGATTCTCGAATCGGAGGGCAGGCAGGCCGCTCTATTCGTCGATGAACTGGTCGGCCAGCAGCAGGTGGTGGTGAAGAATCTCGAATCGAATTACCGCAAGGTGGCAGGCATCTCCGGCGCCACCATTCTGGGCGACGGCGGCGTCTCCCTGATCATCGACGTGGCGGCGCTGTTGCGTTCGAGCCGCCAGTTGAGCAAAGAATCCATTCTCTCCTGAAAGGCAGATCATCATGCAGGCACGGCAACACACGACGGCGGAAGCAAAACTCGACCATGACGGCGTGGGAAAGGAATATCTCGCTTTCCGCCTCGGCGCGGAGGAATATGGCATCGACATTCTGAAGGTGCAGGAAATCCGCGGCTATGAAACCGTGACCCGTATCGCCAACGCGCCGGCCTTCATCAAGGGCGTCGTGAACCTGCGCGGCATCATAGTGCCGGTCGTCGACATGCGCATCAAGTTCAATCTCGGCGAACCCACGTATGACCAGTTCACGGTGGTAATCATTCTCAACGTCGGCGGCCGGGTGGTCGGTATGGTGGTCGACAGCGTTTCCGATGTAACCACACTCGCGCCGGAACAGATCAAGCCGGCGCCGGAAATGGGCGCGGCGCTCGACACCGATTATCTGATCGGCCTCGGCATTCTCGACCAGCGCATGCTGATTCTGGTTGATATCGACAGGCTGATGGCGAGCGAGGAAATGGGACTGGTCGAAAAGATGGCGGCATAGCGAGGGCTGCGATGGAATCCCCGCCGTTACCGACGGGTCCATCCGCGCAATTGACACCCTGGCGCGGGTCTATTCCCGCGATGGCCGGCGGTGCGACGCAAGCATAATTTCAACCCATTGATGAAAGTAGTGCGCAGTGATGGACATAGTGAAGGAGCACAGGAGCGATACCGTGAAGGAGTTCGAGTTCACCTCGCGCGACTTCAATCGGGTGCGGGCGCTGATTCATCAGCGCGCCGGGATCGCGCTCGCGGACAGCAAGCACGAGATGGACTACAGTCGTCTTGCGCGCCGGCTGCGCGCGACGGGCATCAGCTCCTTCCAGGCTTATCTCGACGCGCTCGAACAGGGCGGCTTCAGCGACGAATGGGAAGCGTTCACCAATGCGCTGACCACCAATCTCACGTCATTCTTTCGCGAAGAGCATCATTTTCCGCTGCTGGCGGCCCATGCGCGCCGCAGCAGTGACCCGATGACGATCTGGTGTTCCGCCAGTTCCACCGGCGAGGAACCGTATTCGATTGCCATGACCCTGTGCGAGGCATTCGGCACGCTGGCGCCGCCGGCGCAGGTGATCGCGACCGACATCGATACCAATGTGCTGGCGACGGCGGCCAACGGCGTTTATCCGATCGACCGGCTCGACCGGGTTTCGCCCGAGCGCGCGCGACGCTTTTTCCTGCGGGGCAGGGGCGCGCAGGAAGGCATGGTGCGCGTGCGCCAGGAATTGCGGCAGATGGTGAGCTTCAGACAGCTCAATCTGCTGGGCGAGAGCTGGCCCGTGACAGGGCCGTTCGACGCCATCTTCTGCCGCAACGTCATGATCTACTTCGACAAGCCGACCCAGGCGAAGATTCTGTCGCGCTTCATCCCGTTGATGAAGCCGGACGCGCTGCTGTTCGCCGGCCATTCGGAAAATTTCACCTATGTGTCCGACGCCTTCAGGCTGCGCGGCAAGACCGTGTACGAATTGCGCGCGCGCGCGGCGTCGAAAAGCAAACCATGAGCCGGCTCATCCAGGAGCAGTTCGCAACCAACGTCTACTACGACCGGACCTTCGATTGCGACGCCGCGAAGATCCTGCCCGGCGAGTATTACTACACCGCGAAAAACATGATGATCGTCACCGTGCTCGGCTCCTGCGTGTCAGCCTGCATACGCGACCGGGTGACCGGCATCGGCGGGATGAATCACTTCATGCTGCCGGAGGTCGGCAGGGACGGCGACAGTCCGGTGTCGGCATCGATGCGCTACGGCACGTACGCGATGGAAGTGCTGATCAACGATCTGCTCAAGGCCGGCGCGAGAAGGGAAAATCTGGAAGCGAAAGTGTTCGGCGGCGGCCATGTGCTGCGCGGATTCATCGCGATCAATGTCGGCGAGCGCAACGCGCAGTTCGTGCGCCAATACCTGCGCGCCGAGAACATCCGCGTGCTGGCGGAAGACCTGAACGATATCTATCCGCGCAAGGTGTATTTCTTTCCCCGCACCGGCAAGGTTCTGGTCAAGAAGCTGAAGCAGCTCAACAACAACACCATCGCCAACCGCGAGCAGGACTATGCGAGCCGTCTGCAGACGGTCCCGGTCGCGGGCGCGGTCGAGCTGTTCTGATCGGGGATGGAAATGAAGATGAAGACAAAAGTACTGATCGTCGACGACTCCGCGCTGATCCGCAGCATACTGAAGGAAATCATCGGCAGGCAGCCGGACATGGAAGTGGTGGGCGTCGCGCCCGATCCGATCGTCGCGCGCGATCTGATCAAGCAGACCAGCCCCGACGTGCTGACGCTGGACGTCGAGATGCCCCGCATGGACGGTCTCGATTTCCTGGAGCGCCTGATGCGCTTGCGTCCCATGCCGGTGGTGATGGTGTCCTCGCTGACCGAACGCGGTTCGGAAATCACCATGCGCGCGCTCGAACTGGGCGCGGTCGATTTCGTGACCAAGCCGAAGCTGTCGATCCAGAGCGGCATGAACGAATACGCCGACCTGATCATGGAAAAGATCCGCACCGCTTCCAAGGCGAAGGTCAGGGCGCGCGGCATCGCGCCGACCAACGCCGGCGACAGCGTGCAGCTTCCGATGATGCGCAATCCGCTCACCAGCAGCGAAAAGCTGATTATCATCGGCGCTTCCACCGGCGGCACCGAGGCGATCAAGGAATTCCTGATCCGGATGCCGTCGGATTGCCCGGGCATCCTGATCACGCAGCATATGCCGGAAGGCTTCACCCGCTCGTTCGCGCGCCGGCTCGACAGCCTGTGCAAGATTTCGGTGTCCGAGGCGGCCGGCGGCGAGCGGGTGCTGCCGGGACATGCCTTCATCGCTCCCGGCCATTCGCATCTCACGCTGGCCCGCAGCGGCGCGAACTATGTGACCCAGCTCGACCAGGGGCCGCCGGTGAACCGTCATCGGCCTTCGGTCGACGTGCTGTTCGCTTCGGCTGCGCGCGCCGCCGGCAAGAATGCGGTCGGCGTGATCCTGACCGGCATGGGCAAGGACGGCGCGGCGGGGATGCTGGAAATGAAACACGCCGGCGCGCGCAACTTCGCGCAGGATGAAGCAAGCTGCGTGGTGTTCGGCATGCCGCGGGAAGCGATCGCGGTCGGCGCCGTGCATGAGGCGGGCTCGCTCGCGGCCTTGCCGGGAATGGTGCTCGATCACCTCGCGGCGCAGGGTGGACGGGCGCTACGGGTATGAGGACGGTATTTTCGCCGTTTCCTCAAGTTTTGGATGTGGACGGCCGTTAAGGTCATTGGTGGTTTTCAGTATTAATTGGAGTGATTCATGGCTGACCCGAAAACGAAGTTTCTTGTGGTTGACGATTTTTCAACGATGCGACGCATCGTTCGCAACCTGCTCAAGGAGCTTGGATATACCAACGTCGACGAGGCGGAGGACGGTGCGATGGCGCTGTCGAAACTGCGCAGCGAGCAGTTCGATTTCGTCATATCCGACTGGAACATGCCGGTGATGGATGGGCTGACCATGCTGCAGACGATCCGCGCCGACGCCGCGCTGAAGAAGCTGCCGGTATTGATGGTGACCGCCGAGGCGAAGAAGGAAAACATCGTCGCCGCCGCGCAGGCGGGCGCCAGCGGCTATGTAGTGAAGCCTTTCACCGCCGTGACGCTGGACGAGAAGCTGGCGAAGATTTTCGAAAAGCTGGCTGCCGCCTGAGATGGACGTGCAACTGCCGGACTCGCGCACGGCATCGAACAGCCGCTTGCAATTGCTGATGGATTACGCGCCTTTCGATGTGCGGCGCGATACCAACCTGACGATGTATTGACACCCCATGCAAGAAGCCAATTTCCTGGTCCGTGAACCGTTGCTGAATGCGCAGGAGCGCGTGCTTGGTTATCAGCTTGCCTGGCAGCCCAACGACACGACCGGCGCCCGGCTCACCGCAGAGGAAGCCACAGCGCTGGCGCGC
>JAQGLQ010000162.1 GCA_028292785.1 Noviherbaspirillum sp.
GCGGCGGAATTCGAACGAAGAATCCTGCAAGCAGGCAGCCCGCAGATCCGTGTGGACGAGCAGGAGTTCCTGCGCAGACTGTCGTGAGCGCCGCAGTTCAATCGAACATCCACAGCCGTCCGTCCACGGTTACCAGCGCTGCTCTCAGCCGCTTGCCATTGAATACCATCCGCGCTGCGGCGAGATAACGGTCAAGCTGAGCACGGTAAGCGACTTTCTCGCTCTCCAGCACATCGCGCTTGTAGTCAAGTATCCAGACCTCGTCGTCAAATACCACGGCGCGGTCGAAGCGCAGCAGTTCATTGCCGACCATGACCTCCATCTCATTGCGGGCGATCCGGTAATGCGTGGGATTGTAGAAACGCTCCAGCTCCGGCCGCGATAATATCGTCAACGCCTGTTCTCTGACCATCACCGCGATGTGGTACGGGCACGGCAACCAGCGCGCGAGCGTATCGGCCTCCGGCATGCTGATCGGCCAGCGCTGCGACATGGTTACCCGCTCCAGCAATGTATGCAGGGCGATACCTTCATCGATTGCATCGTTGTGATATTTCACGCCTGGATTGCTCGTCGCGGGCGCCAGCACCGGCGGCATGAAAACAGCAAGGCTGAACTCGCTCTCCATGCTGCTGCCCGCGCCGTCCTGTCGCGGCAAGTCCACCGTGTCGAGGGCAAGTTCGGGCACTGCCTGCAGTCGGCAGTACCAGCTGCCTTCCACCGTTCCATCCGCAAGCGCGCCGCGCGCGCCGGCCACACCGCTGACGATCAGAATATCCTTGGCGCGGGTGGCCGCCACATAAAGAAGGTTCCAGTCTTCCTGCATCTTGAAGCGCTCTTCCGCCTCGAACAGCGCGTCGCGGGCCGCGCCTCTTTCGCTCTTGCGTCCGAACGCCGAAAAATGCGTCGGCGCATTCTCGTTCTGCGGCCAGTCGCACAGGATGCCGATGTCATCGCGCGCAGGCGCGCTATGGTTCGCATCGAGCACCACCACGATCGGCGCTTCAAGGCCCTTGGCGCTATGGATAGTCAGAATGCGAACCGCATCGGCCGCCGCGTCGATGTTCGCCTCTTCCGGCGCATCGCTCTCGGCGCCTCTTCTGAGTATGCGCAATGCGTCGATGAATTTTGGCAGACTGGGATAACGTCCGGCATCGAGTTCGAGCGCGAGCTCGGTAAACGCTTCGATGTTGCCGACCACTTGCTTGCGCATGAGCGGCGGCACCGACTGGGCATAACGCGCGACGAGTTGACCCTGGTGCAGGATCAGGTCGAGCAGATCATGCACAGGAAGCCGCGGCGCAGCATCGAGCCACTGTTGCAGCAAATACGCTCCGCGCCGGACTTCTTCCGACGCGGAATCCTGCGCGGCAGCCTGCATGCGGGTCCACCAGGTGCTTTCATCGCGGCGGGCAAGCGCGATCAGATCATCGTCCCTCGCGCCGATGATCGGCGATTTCATGACATGCGCAAGCGCGCGGTTGTCGCCCGGCGTGATCAGGAAAGTCAGCAGCGCGATCAGGTCGGCGATCTCAAGCGATTCGAGCAGGCCGCCGCGCTTGTCGGACACAAACGGAATGCCGGCTTCACGCAGCGCGGTCTCGTAGGCCGTCAGGTAGGCTCGCTTCTTCACCAGCAGCATAACGTCCGACCAGCGGACGACACGTCCCATGGCGCTTTCGCTGCGCAGCGCAAGCTCGCGCTTCGCCTGTACGATCGCTCGCGCCGCCAGCCGTCCTTCATCCAGGCGGCGGGCATCCTCTTCTTCCTCGCGCGGCGTCGTCAAGGGATCGCGCAACATGAAGGCTGCCTGCTCTTCCTGCCCGGTCTCGGCGGCACGGATCAGAGGCAGGCGCCAGACACAGCCCCCGGGCGGGGCGAGCGTCGTCTGCGCCGCATAGATCGGATTCGATCCAAAGCTCGCGTTGAGCGCCTCGATGATCGCTGCCGCATTGCGTCGCGTCTGGTTGGTGCGCAACACGTCCGCCCCCTGCGCTTCCAGCAATTCCCTGGCCGCGGCAAACACGCGCGGCTCGGCCCGGCGAAAACGGTAAATCGATTGCTTCGGGTCGCCGACGATGAATACGCTGGGCTTTTGCGTGTCTTCGCCATAGGCATCGAGCCACGCCCGTACAATGCTCCATTGGAGAGGATTGGTATCCTGGAATTCGTCGAGCAGGATGTGCTTGTATCGCGCATCGAGCCGGCTCTGGAGATATGCCGCATGCTCCTCATTGGTCAACAAGCGGTAGGCATGCCATTCGAGATCGCCGAAATCGAAGACGCGCTGCTCGGCTTTCACCGACTGGTAATGATCGAGATAGGCCGCTCCTACAGTGAACAGCGCGCTATTCAATCCGAGCACCATGGTCTCGAAGCTGCGGCGCTTGAGATGCTTCAGCGATTCCCCGATCGACGCGAACTCATCCTCGAAAGCCGCGATGCAGTCGACGCCGAGTTCGCGCTCGAGCGCCCTGGTCAGATCCTTGGTCGCCTTGTTTTTGCGAGGGTCGCCATCGCCATCGAAGAACTCGTTGCAAAGCGCCTCGAATGCCTCGATGCCGGCGCCGGACGAAAGGGCCGTTTCAATCGCGGTGGCGCGTTTCTGGTTGATCGCCGTTCCCTGGCCGAGCAAACGGGCGATGGTCTGCACGCGCGCGACCAGCTTATCGTCCTCCCACAACGCGAGCCGCGCGTCGCGCTGCACGTCGGCGCCGCACATCCGGTACAGCCATTGCAGCGGCACGCTGGACGGCGCATCCGATTTGCCTTGCGTGCAAGCCCACCACTCGGCGCGCTTGCCGACGAATGCTTCCAGCAGCCTGCGCGCGTTCCAGTCGCCGACCATGTCATACAGCGCAAGCAGGGACTCGCGCAGCTCCGCGCCTTCGGCGGTCCCGAGTGATTGCATGAATCTGGCGTATGCATCCATCAGCAGTTCACCGGTGGCTTCACTCAGCGAGTACCCGTGCGGCACTCCCGACGACAGTGGCGCGATCTGGAGCAATCGCGCAAACCAGCTATGAAACGTGTCGATGGACAAGGCATTCGGACTCGCCAGCGTTTTTTCATATAAACCGCGCGCGACCGGAATGCTCTGGGCCAGCGCCGAATCGGCCACGCCGCGCTCGCGCAGCAACTCGCGCACTTCGGTCTCCGGCTTCAATGCGAGATCGCGCAAGAGGTGAATCAGGCGCTCCCGCATCTCCTGGGCGGCCTTGCGCGTAAACGTAATGGCGAGGAGCTCGGCGGGTTCCGCGCCCGACAGCAGCAGCCGCAGCATGCGTGCTACCAACAGCCATGTCTTGCCGCTGCCGGCGCACGCTTCCACCACCACCGAGCGGCCCGGGTCGCAGGCGATCCGTGTGAATTCTTCCGCGCTGACCGCGGAACCGTTGGCTTCGTAAGCGCGCGCCGCCCCGTGAGGCACGTTCATTGCCAGGTTCCCTTGCGGCACAGGCCGCGCACATCGCAATACGCGCAGATCTGCTCGATGCCCGCGGCGGGCAAGGATGCGCCGAGCGCAATGTTACGCATGGTACTGATGAGTTGCTCCTGTAGCGCGCGCTGCCATTCCTCGTAGGATTGCGCCGCCGCGTCGCCGGTCTTCTCTTTCACCGCCTCGAGGGCAACATAGTGCGCATGCGCGACCGGCGCCCCGGACAGCATGCCGTAAAAAGCCAGTTGATGATCTTCGCGCTCCCGCAACTTGTCGCGCAAAGCCTGTACGCTCTTCGTCTTGTAATCGAGGACTGCGCATTCGCCGGCGTCGTTATGGTCGATGCGGTCGATGCGGCCGTGCAGCGTGATGGTCCCGCCCGGCCATTCGACGACTTTTTCGAACCACTGTTCGCCCGCATGGAAATACCATCCTTTGCTTTCGCGCTCGTTGGCCCACGCGAGATAGGCAGGAATGATTTTTTGCCAGCGCGAGTAATAGCCAAGCGCTGCCGCGGTACGCGCGACTTCGCTTCGGAAAATTCTCTCGGAGATTTCGATCAGCAGATCCGTGCGTTCATGCATGGCGATATCGCCGTCTCGCACGGTTTCATGATAGGTCGTCAGGATCTTGTGAAGCCAATCGCCGTAATCGCGCTTTTCAGGCATGTCGGATAATTCATCCAGGGCGCTCAGGCCCAGCATCCTGTTGGCGAAAAACTGATAGGGACAAGCCACCAGGCTGTTGTATCCGCTTGCGGACAGCTTGCGCGGAATCAGATGTGGCGCGCGGGGAGCCGGCCTGGACACGGGCCTGTGAACCAGGCTGATCGGGTCGATCGCGATCCGGTGCTCGCGTATCGCTGCCGCGCCGGCACGGTCGAGCGTAAGCTGCAGGCGTTCTATCCAGCGGCTTCGCGGATTCGGCTCGCCGTTCTTGTGCGCTTGCCAGGAAAGTACCACTTCCCGGTTCGAGATCAGCAGTTCGGTGAAATCCCGTAACTGCATGCACTGGCGCTTTTCGCGCGTCGCCAGGCCCAGTTCGCGCCGCACGGCATTCGCGAAGAACAATGTCTCGTTGTTTCGCGAAGGCAGATGCTCGGCGTCGGCGCCGACCATCAATACTGCATCGAAGGAGCGCAGCCGCGCACCGTTCAACTGCAGCATGACCACGCGCCGGTCGAAATCGGGCGGCGCGAACGGCGTCGCTTCGAGTTGCAGCCCGACGAATGCGCGCCATTCGGAAAATGAAAACACATGGTCGACCGCCCCGCATTCCAGCATGAGCGAACCGAACATCGCAATGACCTGCGCCCCCGCCGCGTCCTTCGCTAGCGCGTCGCGCATGCCAAGTGCGTGCAGCGCCCGATCGGATACTTCGATCCATTCGCGCAGCGTCTTGCGCCCGGCGAAAAACCGCGTCTGATCGGCGATCCGCTGCAGCATGTCGCGCGCCGCCGTGTTATCGGTGACGGCGCTGAGCACAGCGTCCCATCCGCCCGTCACGTTTGCGCCGCGCAACGCGCTCTCGATCGCCATCACGCACGCGGATTTGTCGACCACATCTGCAAGCGTAAACGGCGATTTCAGGAAATCCAGCAGTGACGCAGTTTCCGCGCGTGTCGCGACCAGGTCGAGGAAAGCGCCGATCGCCGCCGCCGTACGGGTTGTCGAAAGCTTCCAGCCGGTTTCGTCCGCGACGAAAACCTGCGCCCGTTCGAGCAGGGCGCGAATGCGCCGCGCCACCACCCGGTCCTGGGCGATGATCGCTATCCGCGACTTGCCATTTGCCAGCCACCGCACGATAGTCTGCGCACCGCGCGACGCCTCATCCTCCAGGCTGCCGGCCTCGCAGAGCGAAAGGCCGGGCGGCGTGGAGATGGGAAGCCGGCCGACGCCGGCCGCTTCTTCCGGCGCATGAATCTCGCCCCAGGCCGCGCTATAGACAGCATCGACGCAGCCGGCACGCCAGTCGAGCGTAACGCACTGGACCGGCTGGATCTGCGCGTAGGATTCGAGGAAAGCCGCCGCCATCGCATCCGGTTCCATCGCGCTGATCCAGACCAGCGGCGCATCGGCCTGTTCGGCGAGGCACATCATTTGCATGAAGCAGGCAGCGGTGCCATCGTCGGTGTCGCGCTGGCTTTTCCATAAGGACCAGACCAGTTGGGATTCATCGGAAAGCGTGCCGCGGGCCGCCCCCGACAGCTGTTCGAGAGCCGCCTGCCATCGCTCTTCCGCGCCGTCCGGCGCGTGACGGACAATGGGTAGCAATGCCCGGCTCAGTTCATCGAATAATCCGACCAGCGTTTGCGC
>JAQGLQ010000518.1 GCA_028292785.1 Noviherbaspirillum sp.
ATTTTGGTCGCATTTGAAAATTTCAGGGCCGTAGGTAAAGCTTGTAACACGTCTCTCGAATATGTTTTATGAAAGTACGGCGCGGGATGGACGAAAGGATGTATTTTCTTCCTGCGCGCCGAACGAAGCGATTGGATCAAGTGCACGCTTGCATAATTCGCACTCTGCTCTGTACGAAGAGTGGAACAGGGTTACGCGCGGCTATGACTCAACATGATAGCCTTCGCTGCATTTCTCGAAGAAAAAACGTGTGGTGAAAGGGATTGCCGCTTCTAAGGGCAGGTGCCTTCTTAAGGCCTGTTTTACCAGATAACTACCGAATGAGCAGATTTTCTGCTCAGCCCTGTCTCAACAACAGAGGTAATCGAGTTGAGCAGCATGCACGGCGACCAAAACGCAAAAATGCCGTAACCCTTTGATTCCAAAAGATTACGGCCTTGTATTTGGTGGTGATAGGTGGACTTGAACCACCGACCCCAGCATTATGAGTGCTGTGCTCTAACCAGCTGAGCTATATCACCAGAACAGCCCTAAATTATGGAGTCATTACTGCTATCTGTCAAGACGTCGCAGAAGCAGCCCCGTGCCCGATAGCGCTTTTTGCATGCTCAAGAACAAGTGCCGCATAGTCCGGGTTGTTGCAGTCCACGACGATACGGTCCGGCATCGCGCGCAGCCAGGTGAGTTGCCTTTTTGCCAGCTGGCGGGTCGCCGCGACCGCTTTGTCACGGAGCGCCTCGAGGCCATAGGCGCCATCGAGGTATTCCCAGGTTTGACGATAGCCGACGCATCGCATCGATGGCAGGCCGGGATGCAGATCGCCGCGCGCGCGCAGCATCTTTACTTCCGCAATGAGTCCGCCGTCTTCGGTATCGAGCATTCGGTCAAAGCGGGCGGCGATCCGTGCATGCAGAACGCTGCGGTCCGACGGCTCCAATGAAAGCGGAAGAATGTCGAACGGTAAGGCCTGCTTCGGCGTCTTTGCGAGCAGTTCGGACATCGGCTGCCCGGTCAGCTCGATGATTTCGAGTGCGCGCTGGATACGTTGCGAGTCGTTCGGCTTGAGACGTGCGGCCGTGTCCGGATCAAGCGCGGCAAGTCTTGCGTGCATGGCGGGCATGCCCATGCTTGCAGCTTCTTCCTCGAGCCGCGCGCGCAGCACTGCGTCCGCTTGCGGCAATACATCGAGTCCGTCCCGCAATGCCTTGAAGTACAGCATGGTGCCGCCGACCAGTAGCGGCAGCCTGCCGCGCGCGGCGATATCGGCGACGAGGCGCAGCGCGTCGTCCCGGAACTGCATCGCCGAATAAGCCCCGCTCGGGTCGAGTATGTCGATCAGGTGATGCGGTACGGCTGCGCGTTCCTGCGCGGAAGGCTTTGCCGTCCCGATATCCATGCTCCGGTAGACCAGGGCGGAATCGACCGAAACGACTTCGGAGGGAATGTGGCGGGCGATTTCGAGCGCCGCCGCGGTTTTTCCGGAAGCGGTCGGCCCCATGATCGCTATGGCGAGCGGCTTGTCACTCATCGAAACCCGATCTATTGTCCGCGCAGGAACAGCTTGACGAGGTCGGACAACGCGAGCCGCACCCATGTGGGCCGTCCGTGGTTGCATTGGTCGGCGCGTTCCGTCGCCTCCATTTGCCGCAACAGCGCATTCATCTCCGGAATGGTGAGCGCGCGGTTCGCACGCACCGCCGTATGGCAGGCCAGGGTGCCGAGCATTTCATTGCGGCGCTCCACCAGCACGCGCGATCCGCCGAATTCGCGCACGTCGCGCAGCACGTCGCGCGCCAGTGTCTGCGCATCGGCATTCTTGAGCAGTGCGGGAACCGCCCGCACCGCAAGGGTTGTGGGCGACAGCACGCTGATGTCGAAACCGAGCGCGAGCAATGCATCCTGGTTTTCGGCGGCGGTACCGGTTTCCACCGGGTCGGCATGAAACGTCACCGGAATCAACAGCGGCTGCACATGCATGTCGTCATTGTCCAGCGCATCCTTCAACTGTTCGTACAGGATGCGCTCATGCGCGGCATGCATATCGACCAGTACCAGGCCGTTCGAGTTTTGCGCGAGAACATACACGCCATGAAGCTGCGCCAGCGCGAAGCCCAGGGGAAATTCGTCGTCGGGCAGGGTATCGGCGCGCGCCGCCATGGCCGGAGCGGCCACCGGCGCGCGCACTTCATCCGTCGTCATCGCGGGCGGCTCGACGAACAGCGCGCCATAATCCGCAGTGGTTTGCGCCACGCCGAATCCGGACGAGAACTGCGCGCCGAAGGTTGCCTGCTTCTGCTCGCGCAGCCATGGCAGCGCGGGAGAATTCGAAGCCACCGGCGCCGGCGTCGCGCCGAAAGAGGTCGCGGAAGTTTGCGCCAGGGCGCGGCTGATCGCATGAAACACGAATTGATGGATGCCCCGGCTGTCGCGGAAACGCACTTCGATTTTCGAGGGATGCACGTTCACATCGACCATCGCGGGATCGAGCTCCAGCGCGAGCACGTAGGACGGATAGCGGTCGCCATGCAAGACGTCCTGATACGCGGATCGCACCGCATGGGTGAGCAGCTTGTCGCGCACGAAGCGTCCGTTGACGTAAAAATATTGCGCATCGGCCCGCGTCCTCGCTGCGGTCGGCAAGCCGACGAAACCATGCAGGCGCACGGGGCCCGCGGTTTCATCCAGCGGCAATCGGGCGCTCGCGAATTCGCCGCCCAATATGGCGGCGCTACGCTTTTCGATCTCGCTCGCCATCCAGTGATCGATCGTCTTGCCGTTATGCGACAGAGAAAACGCCACGTTGGGCCGCGACAGCGCGATGCGGCGCACGACCTCGGCGCAATGTCCGAATTCGGTTTGCTCCGACTTCAGGAACTTGCGGCGCGCCGGCGTGTTGAAATAGAGATCGCGCACATCGACCGTAGTGCCGCACGGGCCGGAGGATGGAACAGCCACGGACACAGGCGCTCCCGTGATTTCCCATGCATGCGCCGCATCGGCGGTGCGCGACGTCAGGGTCAGCTGGGCGACCGACGCAATCGACGCCAGCGCCTCGCCGCGAAATCCCAGCGTCCCGACATTTTCCAGGTCGCTCAACGAAGCGATCTTCGATGTCGCATGCCGCTCGAGGGCCAGAGGCATCTGCTCCGAGGCGATCCCGCGTCCGTTATCGATAACGGCAATCCGCTTGACGCCGCCTTGCTCGAGCCGCACGGTAATGTGCGTCGCGCCTGCATCGAGCGCGTTTTCGAGCAGTTCCTTGACGACCGCGGAAGGACGGTCGACTACCTCCCCTGCGGCGATTTGCGAAATCAGCTGGTCGGAGAGCGCTTGAATGGGACGGGTGACGGGATCGGGTGCATTCATGGATCAATTATAGCGTTCGTGAATTTTTCGATCCGCGCATTGCCGCTTGCCCGGATGTTGCAATCTCGATGACTCTGTTCCATTCGAGGTTTTCGATCTGAGGTGTAGTGTATGATTCGGCCGGATAACAGGGTGGGCTGCCGAAGCCGCTCGTTCGCAATCGGGAAACTACGATGGCTTTTATGCAATTCCTCGACATGATTCTGCATGTCGATAAATATCTCGGCACATTTATCGCCCAGTATGGGACGGCCGTCTATACCGTGCTGTTCGCCATCGTTTTTTGCGAAACCGGCCTGGTGGTGCTTCCGTTTCTACCGGGCGACACATTGCTTTTTCTCGCGGGGGCATTCGGCGCATCGGGCGCAATGAATGTGTGGCTGCTGCTTGTTCTTCTGATCGTCGCGGCGGTTATCGGCAATACCGTGAACTACTGGATCGGCAGCGCAATCGGCCATAAGGTGTTCACGCACAATTATCGATGGCTGGACAAGGCGGCATTGCAAAAAACCCATGCGTTCTACGAGAATCATGGCGGCAAGACCATCATCCTTGCACGCTTTGTTCCCATCGTGCGAACTTTTGCGCCTTTCGTGGCCGGCGTGTCTGAAATGACCTTCGCCAGATTTCAGTTCTTCAATATCGTCGGCGCGCTGCTGTGGGTAGTCGGTCTGGTCACAGCAGGATATTTTTTCGGTAATATCCCTATCGTTCGGGACCACCTCAGTTCAATCGTTCTGGTCGGGGTCGGTGCCGCCGTGGTTCCGGTCGCGCTGGGCGGCGCATGGAAGCTCTACAGAAAGGTTGTCCACACTTAGGCCGCGAGAAAAGAAAGCCGGACACGGAATTTTCGTGGATGCCCATTGCCTAATTTTCAGTCAATGGGTGTCCGCAACCGTGCTTGCTGCAGGACAGCGATACGGATGGACGCTCGACCGAGATCATGCCCATTCATTCCGTCCGCATCATCGCTTTTTGGACCGCACTCGCACTGGGGCTGTCGGCCTGTTCAGGCTCCGACAAGCCGCGTCCCGTCCAGGAGACTTCGACGCAGCAGCCTGCATCTGTTCCCGCGGTTCAGTTGCCGAGTTTCAGCAGTCTCGTGAAGCAGCAGGGATCCGCCGTCGTCAACGTCACTGCCACGCATACGGTACGGCAAGGTTCCAAGGAAATGCCGGTGCCGGAAGACGAGGCGCTGGCCGAATTTTTCCGGCGTTTCTTTCCGCCGACTGACCCCCAGGAATACCAGGCGCGCGGCCTCGGGTCGGGCTTCATCATCAGCCCCGACGGGTATGTGCTGACCAATGCACACGTGGTCGCCGAGAGCGACGAGGTAACGGTCAAGCTGACCACCAAGCGGGAGTACAAGGCGAAGCTGATCGGCGCCGATTTGCCGACCGATGTTGCGCTCCTGAAGATCGATGCGGGCAATCTGCCGGTTACGCCGATCGGCGATCCTGCCAAGCTGGAAGTAGGAGAGTGGGTCGCGGCCATCGGCGCGCCGTTCGGATTCGAAAACAGTGTCACCGCGGGAATCGTGAGCGCCAAAAGCCGTTCCCTTCCCGGTGAAAATTATGTGCCATTCATTCAGACCGATGTCGCGGTCAATCCCGGCAATTCGGGCGGACCGCTTTTCAATATGCGCGGCGAGGTCATCGGCATCAATTCCCAGATTTACAGCGGTACCGGCGGCTTCATGGGCTTGTCGTTCGCCATCCCGATCGATATCGCGATGGATGTCGTCAAACAGTTGCGCACGACCGGCAAGGTAACGCGCGGCCGCATCGGGGTACGGGCGCAGGAATTGACGATCGAGCTCGCTTCCTCATTCGGGCTGAAGGAGCCCAACGGCGCGTTGATTGCTTCCGTCGAGAAAGGCAGCCCGGCCGACAAAGCGTCGCTCATGCCGGGCGACGTGATTCTGGCGTTCGACGGCAAGCCGGTGCAAAGCTCGTCCGATCTCGCGCGCCTGGTTGCGAATACCAAACCGGGTTCGACTGTCGCCGTCGAGGTATGGCGCAAGGGAGCGCCGAAGACGATTCAGGTAACGGTAGGCGAGCAGGTCGCGGAACCGCCCGCCGCGCAAGGCGAGCCGGAACAGACGCCGGTAAATCGGGCCGGCCTGGGGCTGAGCGAACTGACGCCGCAGCAGAAAAGCGCACTGAAACTGGAGCATGGCCTGCTCGTGCGCAAGGCGGCCGGACCGGCGGGGCGAGCCGGCATACAAGAGGGCGATGTGCTGCTCGCGATCAATGACGTTCCCGCTGCCAGCGTGGCTGACTTCGAGGCGCAGCTCGCGCGCAGCAAAGGAGGATCGGTGGCGTTGCTCGTCAAGCGTGGTGCCGAAACCTTGTACGTACCGATCAAGACAGGCGCATGAAAACAAGACGGGGACGGCTTCCGGTCAGCTGTCCCCGTCTTCCGCCGCGGCTGCCGTTGCCGCTCAGGTCATCTTGTTCTTGGCCAGAGGCGGGTTCTTGGCGAAGTATTTCCTGATGCCTTTCGTCACCGCGTCCGCCATCTGATCCTGATAACCATCATCGGTCAGCTTGGCTTCCTCTTCCGGATTGGAAATGAATGCGGTCTCGCTCAGGATGCTCGGAACATCGGGTGCTTTCAGCACCGCGAAGCCCGCCTGCTCCACGCCGGGCTTATGCAAGCGATTGACGCCGGCAAGCTCGCCGAGGACTGCCTTGCCGAGCTTGATGCTGTCGCTGATCTGCGCGGTGGTCGACAGATCGAGCAGCACGCTGGCGAGTTGCCGGTCATGGTTCTTGATGTTGACGCCGCCGATCAGATCCGCGGCGTTCTCCTTGCTGGCAAGCCAGCGTGCCGCGGATGAACTCGCGCCTTTTTCCGAAAGCGCGAATACCGAAGAGCCGCGCGCGGTCGGCTCCACCCAGGCATCCGCATGAATGGATACGAACAGATCGGCCTGCACCTTGCGCGCTTTCTGTACCCGCACATGCAGCGGCACGAAATAATCGCCGTCACGGGTCAGCATCACCCGCACATTGGGCTGCTGCTCGAGCTTGGACTTGAGCCGCTTGGCGATAGCGAGCACCACATCTTTTTCACGGCTGCCGGAACGTCCGATGGCGCCCGGATCTTCGCCGCCGTGTCCGGGGTCGAGCGCGATCGTGATCATGCGTGTGAGGGCGGGCGCTCTGCCATCCTTCGCGATGGCCGGATCGGATGGCAGCGGCCTGGCGTCGGGCGGGGCTTCGGCCACCGCGGGCGGCACTTCGTCGGTTTTCGAGCGAGTCCAGTCGCCTTTCTGGATCAGCGCTGCGATCGGGTCCGGCGGATTCACGGGATAGAGATCGAAAATCAGGCGGTGCCGGTATTCGCCCACCGGCGCGAGCGTGAATACCTGCGGATTCACTTCCTCCTTCAGGTCGAACACCAGCCGCACCACATTCGGCCGGTTCTGGCCGACGCGCACCTGCTTGATGTACGGATCGTTCGATTGAATTTTTGCTACCAGCTGCTTCAGCGTCGGATTGAGTTCAATGCCTTCGATGTCGACCACGAGGCGTTCCGGATCCTTCACGATGAAGTGCGTAGTTTTCAGGTTGCTATCGTTCTCCAGCGTGACGCGCGTATAGTCGTCCGCCGGCCAGACGCGCACGGCGAGTATCTGCGCGGCATGCGCGGGCAGGGTCGAAAATACGGAAAGGAGAAGCGTGCCGCCGGCCTTCATCAGTACCCGGCGCGGTCTGGATGTCAAAGATTTGGTGCGAATTTGAGTCGTTCTAGACATTGAAAACCCTGATCGGACAAGGCATGCAATTCTACATCACGCCCTTCGCCCGATTCGCCTGATATCGTCATGAAAATATTGATGTCGGGCGGGGGCAACACGGTTTCCGCCTTTTCGGGCCATTCGATGATGCATACCGTGCGCTGATTGAAGTATTCGCGGAAGCCGGCATCGAGGAACTCCTCCGGGCTGCCCATCCGATACAGGTCGAAATGAATGAGCTCGACCGGACGTCCGGCGATCTCGATGGCATAAGGCTCGGCAAGCGTATATGTTGGACTTTTGACATGACCGGCATGACCGGCCGCATGCAGCAGCGAGCGGGTGAGGGCAGTCTTGCCGGCACCGAGGTCGCCATGCAGGTAGATCGTCAGGCCCGGCGCCAGCGCCCGCGCGAGCGATGCGCCGAGCGCGGCGGTTCCGGCTTCGTCATGGAGTTGGGCTTTAAAATGCTGCATCTCGTAGAATGGCTTCTTTCAAATCGGCGG
>JAQGLQ010000182.1 GCA_028292785.1 Noviherbaspirillum sp.
AGGCCCGACGGACGATCCCGAGATCAACGAGCTGCGCGAGCGGCAGAAGCGCAATCTGCTGGCGACCCTGCTGCTGTCGCAGGGATTGCCGATGATGCTCGGGGGCGACGAGTTCGGCCGCACGCAGCACGGCAACAACAACGCGTATTGCCAGGACAACGAGCTGTCGTGGGTCGACTGGGAGATGGCTGCTTCCGACGAGGGAAAATCGCTGATCGATTATGTCAGCCGCCTCATCGCGCTGCGGCGGCGCTTCGAGGCATTGCAGGGCGGACGCTATCTGCATGGCGCGGAGATCGCTCCGGGCATCGCCGACATCGCATGGTTCGATGAACGCGGACAGGTGCTGTCGCCCGAAGCATGGCAAAACCCGGAAGCGCGCGCGCTCGCGGTGCGGCGCGCCACGCTGGGGGCCGACGGCCAGCCGGAAATGGTGCTGCTGCTGGTGAATGCCGGCCACGACCCGATCGAATTCAGTTTCCCGCCGCCGGAGATGCGGCTGCATCTGCTGATCGACAGCGCCGCGCCTGACAGCCCCGGCCGCAAATTCGAGGAACATTCGGTCATGGTACAGGGACATAGCGTGATGCTGTTCGCAACCAACGCACGGGCGGAGCCGCGATGATCGATCGTCATGCATATGCGCTGCCTTTCGGCGCGCAACTGATTGCGTCCGGGAGGACGCGTTTTCGACTGTGGGCACCCGACGCCGATGCGGTGAGCGTCGACATCGCCGGCGCGCAGCCGGCACCGATGACGCGCGCCGGCGACAGCGGCTGGTTCGAGACGGAAGCCGCCTGCGGCGCCGGCGCGCGCTATCGCTACCGCATCCGGCCGCGCGCCGGCGACGAACTGATGGTGCCCGATCCCGCTTCGCGCGCGCAGGACGGCGATGTGCATGATGCGAGCATCGTGGTCGATCCCGCTGCCTACCAATGGCGCCATGCGGAATGGACAGGGCGGCCATGGCATGAAACCGTGCTGTACGAACTGCACGTCGGCGCGCTCGGCGGATTCGAAGGCGTGATGCAGCGTCTGCCGGCGCTTGCCGCCATGGGCATCACCGCCGTCGAACTGATGCCGATCGCCGATTTTCCCGGACCACGCAACTGGGGTTATGACGGCGTGCTGCCCTATGCGCCCGATGCGGCCTATGGCACGCCGGAACAGCTGAAGGCATTGATCGATACGGCGCACGGACTCGGCATGATGGTGTTCCTCGACGTCGTCTACAACCACTTCGGACCGGACGGGAATTATCTCGGCGCATATGCCGGTGCGTTCTTCCGCGATGATGTGCGCACGCCATGGGGCCAGGCAATCGATTTCCGGCGCCCCGAAGTGAGCAGCTTCTTCATCGAGAACGCGGTGTACTGGCTGAAGGAATACCGCTTCGACGGCTTGCGCTTCGACGCCGTGCATGCGATCAGCGAACAGCAATGGCTGGAAGTGCTGTCCGAGCAGGTACGTGCCGCCATCGAGCCGGGTCGCCACGTGCACCTGGTGCTCGAGCATGACGGCAATGCCGCCCATCTGCTCGAACGCTCGCACGGCCGCCTGTTCGACGCGCAGTGGAATGACGACGGCCATCATGTGTTGCATGTGCTCCTGACCGGCGAGGATGGCGGCTATTATTCCGCCTATGCCGACGATACCGCCGCGCGGCTGGCGCGCTGCATGGCCGAAGGCTTCGTGTACCAGGGCGAGCCGGCGCACAACGGTGAACCGCGCGGCGAACCGAGCGCGCATCTGCCGCCCACCTCCTTTGTCCTGTTCCTGCAGAACCACGACCAGATCGGCAACCGCGCCTTCGGCGAACGGCTGAGCACGCTGGCCGATCCGCAAGCGCTGCGCGCGGCGAGCGCGCTGCTGCTGCTGTCGCCGCAGATTCCGATGCTGTTCATGGGCGAAGAATTCGGCGCGACGCAGCCCTTCCTTTATTTCACCAGCCATCCCGATCCGAAGCTCGCCGACGCGGTGCGCGAAGGGCGGCGCCAGGAATTCGCGCGCTTCCCGGCTTTCTCCGATCCGCAGACACGCGAGCGCATTCCCGATCCGAACGACGAGCGCACCTTCCGCGCTTCCATTCCGCTCGAGGTCGCCGGATCGACCTGGCCGAGCCATACGGCCGGATTGCTCGCGCTGCGAAAGACGCACGTCATGCCGCGCCTGCCCGGTGCGCGATCGATAGGCGCGCAGGCGATCGGCCCGGCGGCCGTGGTGGCGCGCTGGCGCATGGGCGACGGCACGACGCTGGTCATCGCCATCAACCTGGCGAACACCGAAACGTCGGCATCGCTGGATGCGCTGTCCAATCCATCGGGCGCCGATCTGCTGTTCGAGACCGACGGCGCGCTGGCCTGCTTCGCCGCCGGCAAGCTGCCGGCCTACGGTTTCGTCGCATTGCTGGAGCCGCGCCATGAGTGATCAGACCTTGCTCGATCTGGCGCAGGCCGCCGGCGTGCTGACCGAATGGACCGATGCCTATGGCAAGCCGCAACGCCTCGAAGCCGACGCGATGCGCACGGTCCTCGAAGCGCTCGATCTTCCGTGCGCGAGCGAAGAACAGTGCCGCGACAGCCTGGCGCGCCTGGCCGAGGAAAACGAATCCGCTTCGCTGCCGCCGCTGATTACCGCCGAAGCCGGCAAGCCGTTGCGCCTGACCGGCAGCGGCATGCATGGCAAGGCTTACCGCATCGAATTCGAACAGGGCGGCAGCATGGAGGGTCTGCTTCCGACCCACGCCGCCTTGCCCGCCGAAATCGCGCCTGTCGAGCAGTACGGCTACCACAGGTTGATCGTCGGCGACGATGCGACCACGCTGGCGGTGGCGCCCGCACGCTGTTTCGGCGTGGCCGACGCCGCCCGTGATGCCCGGGCCAAGGCCTGGGGCCTGGCGGTGCAGCTGTATGCATTGCGCCGCGCCGGCGACGGCGGCATCGGCGACTTCAGCGCGCTGCAAACC
>JAQGLQ010000186.1 GCA_028292785.1 Noviherbaspirillum sp.
CTCCGGCGTTGCGCCGATGGAGAAAGTCGGATTGCAATCGTAGATGAAGATGTTCTCGTGATCGTTATAGAAGAAGATCAGCACGTCGGGCCGTTGATCCGCGAGCCATTTCGCCACCGGCGCATAGCCGTCGAACAGCGGTGACCAAGCCGGATCGTTCTGTCGCTTCTTGTCATACGCAACGCCGATGGTCGGAACATGCGAGCTGCCGATACCGCCTATAACCTTTGCCATATTTTCCCCAGCCGTTGAAGTTGATTGGGCAGGGCGCCTATCGTCGTCACTGCCGCGCCACTGCCTGGTTCACGAGTTCCTTGCGGATAGCCTGCAGCTTGAGCCTGGTTTTGGCGGCGTTCTCGGCCCCCATTCTCATCATGATCTTGTGTCCGGCCGAACTGGCCTCGAGGTCCGGATCTTCATATTGATAGAGGACACGCGGCTGCACCAGTTTCGCCGGCTCGGCAGGCTGGGGTGCATCGAGCAAATGGTCGATGACGGCGACGAGGCGATCGTTGAAGTACGCTTTCGGGTAGCCGAGGTCCTGGTAGGCGCGCTGGAACAGGGGGTAAAAATGCGCATACACGGCCACGAGTTTTTTGGCATCGACCGTTTCGACGACGCGGACATAGGCTGCGTAGCGCCGCGCGTTTTCCGGTGCGATGACAAGGTCGTCACCAGCCTTGGCAGTGCGGAACGGTCCGCTCGCGGGCTTGGTGGGAAACAGTCGCGCGGCGGCGGTTCTGGTGGGCAAATTGTCGATCGTCACGACGATATGCCGCACGATCTGCTCGGAATTGAAGATGCCGTTCAGCGCCTGCCGCGTGACCACGCCGGAAAGGGCATCCCACATGCTTTGATCGCTCGCGTCAAGCGCCGGTAGCGGCTTTGATCCCGTGTCGGCCGTCTGAATCGGAAAGCGGATTGCAGGCTCGGCCTGCGCCGTGGGCGGCGCGGACGCCTCGACCGGATCGAGCGACTGTCGCGCGGGTTGCAGGCTTTGCTGCCAAAAGTAAAACGCCGCGCCCGCTGCCAGCAATACAACGGCAATCATCAGCCATGGAGTTCTGCGCTTGGTCATGCGGATGCTCCTTTCCACCACGGGGTTGAGCGGGCCGGGCTTTCATCGCTATCGACAGGATTTCATCGCGACCCGCGCAGCAACCACAAGCATATAGCAAATCAAACTTTCCTTTTTAATCGCTCGCGCCGGCTCCACGCATGCCATCATCGTTAGCAGTCGCTAATAGTGCGCCCGACAGGCATGCGCCGATGCGCGAACAATTGGCAAGCGCGTATTTCATCTGTAAGGTACGTGTGCGTGCCATCTCATGTCAGTCGTCATTCAATTCACGGCGGCAAGTTCAAAACAAATCTCGGAAGGTCAACTCTCTATGCATTCTCGCGCTTGGGTTAAACACGCCATCCAAGTCATCGAAGCCGACTTCAACCGTTCGGCCGATACGCATCTGGTTCCATTGCCGCTGCCGGCATTTCCCGACATCCATCTATACCTGAAGGATGAATCCAGTCATCCGACCGGCAGTCTCAAGCACCGCCTCGCGCGCTCTCTGTTCCTGTACGCCTTGTGCAATGGCTGGATCGGAAGCCGCAGCACCATCATCGAAGCGTCGAGCGGATCGACGGCCGTCTCCGAAGCCTATTTCGCGCGCCTGCTGAATCTTCCCTTCATCGCAGTGATGCCTCGCTCCACGTCGCCTGAAAAGATCGCCTGTATCGAGTTTTACGGCGGTCGCTGCCATTTGGTCGACGATGCCGCCGAGGTCATACCGGAATCGCATCGCCTGGCGCGCGAAACCGGCGGACATTTCATGGACCAGTTCACCTACGCCGAACGGGCAACCGACTGGCGCAGCAATAACAATATCGCGGAGTCGGTCTTCGGACAGATGCGCGAGGAAATGCATCCGATTCCGAGCTGGATCGTGTGCGGCGCAGGCACCGGCGGCACCTCGGCGACCTTTGGCCGTTACGTGCGCTACCGGCGCTTCGATACCGAAGTCTGCGTTGCCGATCCGGAACACTCGATTTTTTTAGACTATTACCTTGGCGGCGACCCCATGCTGTCCTGCGCACAGGGCTCGCGGATCGAGGGAATCGGCCGGCCCCGGGTTGAGCCGTCTTTCGTGCGGGAAGTGATCGATGCCATGGTCAAGGTGCCGGACGCCTGTTCGCTGGCGGCATTGCGCTATCTCGAGAGCGCGCTTGGGCGCAGATGCGGCGGCTCCACCGGCACCATTTTTTGCGCAATGCTCAGCGTCGCGGCCCGCATGGACGAGCTCAACCAGGCGGGATCGGTGGTCGGCATCCTGTGCGATGGCGGCGAGCGCTATTTGCACAGCTATTACAGCAGTGACTGGCTGGCGCGCAATGGCATCGACATCGGGAAGGGCGACGCACATATCCGCGCATTCGCGTCGCGGGCCGGCCAGCAATGGCATCTGCCGTTGCAAAGGCGGATAGCCTGAGCCGACGGTGACGGCATGCAGGGGCGTGCATGATCGACGCGCCTGCGCTCCGGGCCTACGATCCCGCACAAAGCATGATGAGTGTTGTACGATCCGTGGGCTGTACAAGCCGGCGCCGATAATTGAACAGCCGTCATAATTAAAACAGGTGTTTTAACTATGGTTTACCATGGCGGCATGAAAAGCGGCTCCCACATTCCCCAGCAAGCCACTCCCGAGCGGGTGCCCAGAAAGCGCCGCTCGGATGGCGCCGAGGCCCGCGACCGCCTGGTGCGTGCCGCCCTGCGCCTGTTCGCGGAGCGCGGCTTCGATAAGACCTCCACCCGCGACATCGCGCAGGCGGCCGCGGTCAACATCGCCGCGATCAGCTATTACTTCGGCGACAAGGCCGGCCTCTACCGCGCCGTGTTTCGTGAGCCGATGGACACCTCCTCCGACCATGCGGCGTGCATCGCCGAGCCGGGGCTTTCCCTGCGCGATGCGCTCGGCTGCTTCATCGGCCACTTCCTCGAACCTCTCAAGCAGAGCGACCTGGCGCATCTCTGCACCCGGCTGCATTACCGCGAGATACTCGAGCCTGCCGGCATGTGGCAGGAAAACATCGCCGGCTTCCGCCAGATGCATCAGGCGCTGGTCGAGCTGCTGGTGCGCCATCTCGGCGTCGCGAAAGCCGATGATGATCTGTACCGGCTCGCGTTCGCCATCACGGGCCTTGGCGTGCAGCTGGTGGTCATCCATGATGCGATCGAGGAAATCCGCCCGGCGCTCGTGAAGTCGGCGCGCGCAGTCGATGTCTGGACCGAGCGCCTGATCGAGTATGCCGAGGCAATGATCGCCGCCGAGGCGGTGCGCCGTTCCCCAGCTTCCTCCGTACAGAAAAACAGACTATGAGCATTTTCCGCCCGATCATCCTCGCTGGCAGCATCCTGCTGTTGTCCGCCTGCGCCGGCCTGCCATCCATGCCTGGCGCCGAGGCACCCGTTCCAGCGCAGTGGCATGCGCCACTGCCGCACCAGGGTACGCTCGCCGACCTGTCCGGATGGTGGCGTGCGCAGGGCGACCCGCTGCTGCCGGAGTTGATTGACGCCGCCCAGTCGCTCAGTCCGACCGTGGCGGCGGCGCGCTCGCGCATCGAACAGGCGCGCGCGGCCCGCGTCGTCGCCGCGGCAGCGCTGCTGCCGGCGGTAAACGGCGCAGCCAGCGTGGCCCGTTCCAGCGCCCAGCCGCCGCTGCCGATGGGTACCACGAGCCAGGCAGCGCTGCAGCCAGCCTGGGAAATCGACCTGTTCGGCGGCAATCGCGCCGGGCGCGACGCAGCCGAAGCCCGGCTGCAGGGCGCGCAGGCAGCCTGGCATGATGCCCGGGTCAGCGTCGCGGCCGAGGTGGCCAGCCAGTATTACGGCTTGCGCACCTGCCGGCAGTTGCTGGCGGTGGCCGAATCGGATGCCGCTTCGCGCGCCGAGACCTCGCGGTTGACCCGGCTTGCCGCCGATGCCGGTTTCCAGGCGCCCGCCACCGCAGCGCTGGCCCGTGCCAGCGCGGCCGAGGCCAGCGGCCGGGTACTGCGCCAGCGCGCCGATTGCGAAATGGATATCAAGGCTCTGGTGGCGCTGTCAGGCATTTCCGAGCCGGAGCTGCGCGCGCGACTGGCGGCGGCACCGGCACCGATCGAGCCGGCGCCGTTGGCGATCGATCGCCTGCCGGCTCGCCTGCTGGCGCAGCGTCCCGACATTTTCGCGGCCGAGCGCGAAGTCGCGGCCGCCAGCGCCGACATCGGCAGCGCCGAGGCCCAGCGCTATCCGCGCCTGACCCTGAGCGGCTCGGTCGGCGTCGCCAATTTCAAAGGCGGCGGCTTCGATACCACGCTCGATACATGGTCGATCGGACCGCTGGCGCTGACGGTGCCGCTGTTCGACGGCGGCCGCCGCGCCGCCGGTGTCGAGGCAGCCAGGGCGCGCTACGAGGAAGCGACAGCCAACTATCGCGCCCGCGTGCGGCAGGCGGTGCGCGAAGTGGAGCAGGCGCTGGTGACGCTGGACAGCACCGCCCGGCGCAACGATGATGCACGCACCGCGGTTGAAGGCTATCGCGCTTCTTATGACGCGACCGAGGCGCGCTACCGCAACGGCCTGGCCAGCCTGATCGAACTGGAAGAGACCCGGCGCGCGCGACTGGCTGCGGAAAACAGCCTGGCGACGCTCGAACTGGAGCGCCGCAACGCTTGGGTCGGCCTCTATCGTGCCGCCGGCGGCGGCTGGGACGCCAGCGCCGCGCCGCCGCTATCCGGCCCGACCGCAGCCCTTCGTTCGCAGTGAATAAACGATCAATGGAAAGCACAGCATGAAATTCAACAAGATCAAACCATTCGCTCTGATCCTGACCGCCGTCGCCGTGGTCGGCGCAGGCGTGGCGGCGCTGCTGCCGCACGCTTCCAATGCCGCCAGCGAAAAGAAGGAAGCCGGTCCCAGGCCGGCATTGACCGTGTCCACCGTCAAGCCCACGCGCGCCGATCTGCCGATCCGCCTGGCTGCCAATGGCAATATCGCCGCCTGGCAGGAAGCCATCATCGGCAGCGAATCCAACGGCTTGCGGCTGGCCGACGTGCTCGTCAATGTCGGCGACCAGGTCAAGAAGGGCCAGGTGCTGGCGCGCTTTGCCGGCGAGACAGTGGCTGCCGACGTGGCGCAGGCGCAGGCCGCGCTGGTCGAGGCCAAGGCCACTGCGGCCGATGCCGCCGCCAATGCCGAGCGTGCCCGCACCTTGCAGGACACCGGCGCCCTCAGCACCCAGCAGATCAACCAGTATCTGACCGCCGCCGAGACCGCGCGCGCACGCGTGGCGGCGGCGCGCGCCACGCTGGTGGCGCAACAGTTGCGACAGAAATTCGTGCAGGTGACCGCGCCCGACGACGGCATCATCTCGGCGCGCAACGCCACCGTCGGTGCGGTTGTACCGGCTGCCGCGGAACTGTTCCGGCTGATTCGCCAGGGACGGCTGGAATGGCGCGCCGAAGTTACCGCCTCCGAGCTGGGCCGCATCAAGCCCGGCCTCCCGGTCACACTGATCGCCGCCAACGGCAGCGAGCTGCATGGCAAGGTGCGCATGATCGGCCCGTCGGTGGACCCGCGCACGCGCGAGGCGCTGGTGTACGTGGACTTGCGGCAGCCGGCGGGCGACACGCCGCCGGCACGCGCCGGCATGTTCGCGCGCGGGGAGTTCAATCTCGGCGAATCTTCCGCGCTCACCGTGCCGCAGCAGTCGCTGGTGCTGCGTGAAGGCTTCACCTACGTGTTCCGCCTGATGCCCGATAACCGCGTGCAGCAGGTAAAGATCAGGACCGGGCGCCGCATCGGCGACCGCGTCGAGGTGCTGGAAGGCTTGCCGCCGGATGCGGAAATCGTCGCCAGCGGCGCCGGCTTCCTCAATGATGGCGACACGGTGCGGGTGGCCGGCAACGGCCAGCCCGCCGCGCCGTCGCAGAATACAGCGAAATGAGAGAGACCAAAATGAACATGTCCTCCTGGTCGATCCGCAATCCGATTCCGGCGCTGATGCTGTTCGTTCTGCTCAGCGTCGCCGGCATGCTCTCCTTCAATGCCATGAAGGTGCAGAATTTCCCGGACATCGACCTGCCCACGGTCATCGTCAGCGTGTCCATGCCGGGCGCGGCGCCGGCCCAGCTCGAAACCGAAGTGGCGCGCAAGATCGAGAACTCGATCGCCACCGTGCAGGGCCTCAAGCACATCTATACCAAGGTGCAGGACGGCGGCGTCACCATCACGGCGGAGTTCCGCCTCGAGAAGCCAACCCAGGAAGCGGTGGACGACGTGCGCTCGGCCGTGCAGCGCGTGCGTGCCGACCTGCCGGCCGACGTGCGCGACCCGATCGTCAACAAGGCCGACCTCGCCGCCCAGCCGGTGCTCGCTTTCACCGTTTTTTCGCCCAACATGGATGCCGAGGCGCTGTCCTGGTTCGTCGACAACGACATCTCGCGCAAGCTGCTCGCCGTACGCGGTGTCGGCGCGGTCAACCGCGTCGGCGGCGTCAACCGGGAGGTGAGGGTGACGCTCGACCCGGCACGCATGCAGGCATTGGGCGCTACCGCCGCCGATGTCTCGCGCCAGCTGCGACTGATGCAGAACGAAAGCGCCGGTGGCCGGGCCGAGCTCGGCAACGGCGAGCAGCCGCTGCGTACGCTCGCCACCGTCAAGTCGGCCGAAGAGCTGGCGCGCCTGGAGCTGCCGCTGTCCGACGGCCGCAGCGTGCGCCTGTCCGACATCGCCAAGGTCATCGACACCACCGCCGAGCCGCGCTCGGCGGCGCTGCTGAACGGCAAGCCGGTGGTTGGCTTCGAGGTCTCGCGCAGCAAGGGCGAGAGCGAAGTATCGGTCGGCGCGGCGGTGCAGGATGCGCTGGCGGAGTTCAGGCAGCAGCATCCCGACCTGGAAATCACCGAAGCGTTCAATTTCGTCAGCCCGGTGAAGGAGGAATACAACGGCTCCATCCATCTGCT
>JAQGLQ010000212.1 GCA_028292785.1 Noviherbaspirillum sp.
CATCGACCGTGGTGTCGCGCGCGGCGACGAAGGACAGGTCGACGATCGAGACGTTGATGGTCGGAACGCGGATCGCGAAGCCGTCGAGCTTGCCGTTCAGTTCCGGCAGTACCAGGCCGACAGCGGCCGCAGCGCCGGTCTTGGTCGGGATCATCGACTGCGTTGCGGAACGGGCGCGGCGCAGGTCTTCGTGCATGACGTCGGTCAGGACCTGGTCGTTGGTTTAGGAATGCACGGTGGTCATCAGGCCGTTCAGCACGCCGATCTTGTCGTGCAGCGGCTTGACCAGCGGAGCCAGGCAGTTGGTGGTACAGGATGCGTTGGAAATGACGGTGTCGGACGCTTTCAGTACGTTCTGGTTGACGCCGAACACCACGGTCGCGTCGACATCCTTGCCGCCAGGCGCGGAGATGATGACTTTCTTGGCGCCGCCCTTGATGTGGGCCGATGCCTTTTCCTTGGTGGTGAAGAAGCCGGTGCATTCCAGCACGACGTCGACGTTCAGTTCGCCCCATGGGATTTCAGCCGGATTGCGCTGCGCGAAGACCTTGATCTTGTCGCCGTTGATGATCATGAAATCGCCGTCGACTTCGACCGTGCCCGGGAATTTGCCGTGCGCCGTGTCATAGCGCGTCAGGTGCGCGTTCGACTGTGCATTGCCGAGGTCGTTGATCGCAACGATCTGGATGTCGTTTTTCTTGCCGCCCTCGTAATGCGCGCGAAGGATGTTGCGGCCGATGCGGCCATAACCGTTGATAGCAACGCGGATAGTCATGTTTTCTCCTCTGTTATTAAGCGAATCATTAAGCCAATACGGATTTCACGGCATCCACGACACGTTCGGTCGTGAACCCGAAATGCTTGAACAGCGTTCCCGCCGGCGCGGACTCGCCGAACGTATCGATGCCGATCACGGCGCCTTCCAGGCCGACGTATTTGTACCAGAAGTCGGTCACGCCGGCTTCCACCGCCACGCGCGGCAAACCTTTCGGCAACACATCGGCCTTATAGGCTGCGTCCTGGCGGTCGAATACATCCGTGCTCGGCATCGACACCACACGCACCGGTACACCCTGCGCGGTGAGCTGGTCGGCCGCCTTGATCGCGAGCTCGATTTCCGAGCCGGTCGCGATCAGTACCGCTTGCGCATTCGCCGCATCCTTCAATACATAGCCGCCGCGGCGAATATTGGCGATCTGCTCCGGCGTACGCGCCTGATAAGGCAAATTCTGGCGCGAAAAAATCAGGGTGGTCGGTCCATGCCGGCGCTTGACTGCCTGTTCCCATGCGATGGCCGATTCCACCGTGTCACATGGACGCCAGTTATCGAGCAGCGGAATCAGGCGCAGGCTCGATATATGCTCGATCGACTGGTGCGTCGGGCCATCTTCTCCAAGACCGATCGAGTCGTGCGTAAACACGAAAATCGACCGGATCTTCATCAATGCCGCCATGCGGATTGCATTGCGGCTGTAATCCGAAAACGTCAGGAACGTCGCCCCGAACGGAATATAACCGCCGTGCAGTGCGATGCCGTTCATGACGGCGGCCATGCCGAACTCGCGCACGCCATAGTTGATGTGGTTGCCCGGCTGGTTGGAACGCACCGCGATGGATTCCTTCCAGTTGGTCAGATTGGAACCGGTCAGGTCAGCCGAACCGCCGAGGAATTCCGGCAGCACCTGTGCCAGAGCCTGGATCGCATTCTGGCTTGCCTTGCGCGTTGCGATGGTTTCCTGCTTCTCGGTGCAGGAGGCGATATATGCCTCTACCGCACTGTCGAGATTGCCCGGCAACTCGCCTTTCATGCGACGCACCAGCTCGCCCGCCTGCTGCGGATAACGCTCGTCATAGGCCTTGAACAAGGCATTCCATTCGCTGTCCAGTGCCGCGCCGCGCTCCTTCGCATTCCAGGCGGCATAGACCTCGGCCGGCACTTCAAACGGCACGTGCGCCCACTCGATCGCTTCGCGGGTGGCGGCAATTTCCTTGTCGCCCAACGCTGCGCCATGAACCTTGTCGGAACCCTGCATATTAGGCGCTCCTTTGCCGATCACCGTTTTGCAGCAGATCAATGTCGGTCTGTCCGACGTCTTCGCCCTGGTAATCGCGGCATCGACCGCCTCGGCATCGTGACCGTCGACATCGCGAATCACGCTCCAGCCGTAGGCTTCGAAGCGCTTCGGCGTATCGTCCGTGAACCAGCCTTCGACCTTGCCGTCGATGGAAATGCCATTGTCGTCGTACAGGGCGATCAGCTTCGACAGGCGCAGTGTGCCGGCCAGCGAGCAGGCCTCATGCGAAATACCCTCCATCAGGCAACCGTCGCCGAGGAATACATAGGTGTGATGGTCGACGATGTCGAAGCCCGGCTTGTTGAATTCGGCCGCGAGCAGCTTCTCGGCAAGCGCCATGCCGACTGCATTGGTCAGTCCCTGGCCCAGCGGGCCGGTGGTGGTTTCGACGCCGGGAGTGACATCGACTTCCGGGTGGCCGGGCGTCTTCGAATGCAACTGGCGGAAGTTCCTGATCTCGTCCATCGACAAGTCATACCCGGTCAGGTGCAACAGCGCATAATGCAGCATCGAGCCATGCCCGTTGGATATCACGAAGCGGTCGCGGTTGGCCCATTGCGGATTGGCGGGGTTATGCCGATAGTGCCTGGACCACAACGCAACGGCGATTTCCGCCATTCCCATAGGCATGCCGGGGTGTCCGGAATTTGCTTTTTGTACTGCGTCCATTGCCAATGCGCGGATTGCATTGGCCATTTTTCTGGTCGGGAGCGTGGAAGTCATGGTATTTGATTGGAGGCTGGTCTGAGACCGGATGGAACGGGTTGGCGCAAAGCCGGATATTTTACCAGACAGGTGCCCGGCATTAAAATTGAGGATCGAACAGTTGCCCGCGCGTCTAGCCATTTCGACTACCATGCGCGGGCGGCACACCGGATACGCCATGCCCCGCTTTTATTACCCGCAGCCGCTGAACATCGGCGCCACCATCGACCTGCCGGAACTTGTTGCCCATCATGTGCGGGTGCTGCGGCTCATACCCGGGGACCAGATTACCTTGTTCAACGGCGCGGGCGGCGAATACGTCGCCACGCTTGCCAGCGTGGAAAAAAAGCGTGCCGAAGCCGAGATCAAGACCTTTTCGCCGCGCGAAGCGGAACTTCCCTACGCCCTGACGCTGGCGCAGGCGCTGCCGGAAGCGTCCAAAATGGACTGGATCATCGAGAAGGCGATCGAACTGGGCGTGACTGCAATCGAGCCGCTGGCCGCGCAGCGCTGCGTGGTGCGCCTGTCGTCGGAGCGGGCCGAAAAGAAACTCGCTCATTGGCAAGCCATCATCGTGGCCGCGGCCGAGCAATGCGGCCGCAACCGTCTGCCGCATCTGGCGGAACCCAGCGGTTTCTCCGATTGGCTAAGCCGCGATAATCTGCATGCGCGCGTCCTGCTCACGCCTCGTGCCGATCAGTCGCTGTCGGACTGGGCCCGCCGCCATCCGCCACAATCGGTGGCGCTGATGATCGGCCCGGAAGGCGGATTCACCGCGCAGGAGGAAGACCTGGCGCGGGCACAGGGAGTGCTGATGCTGTCAATGGGTCCGCGCGTGCTGCGCACCGAAACAGCCGGCCTGGCGGCGCTTGCCGCCCTGAACGCGGTGTGGGGCGAACTGTAGACTGTAGACTTGCGGCACATCCGCCCCGATCTTTCACTCACCCTCGATTCCCGACTTTATAGGCAATGTCCGCCATGCGATGGCTCCATAAAATACTCTCCCGCGACAAGCCTCGCATCCCGCAGTCCCTATGGCAGCAATGCGTGGAGCGACTGCCGTTCCTGCAACGCCTTGCGGCCGATGACCTGGACCGGCTCAAGCTGCTTTCCGAAACCCTGCTTGACAAAAAGACATTTACCGGTGCCGGCGGGCTGGAGATGACCGACGAAGTGGCCGTAATGATCGCCGCCCAAGCCAGCTTGCCGGTCTTGAACCTGACGCTCGATCTGTATGACGACATGGCAGGAATCATCGTGTACCCGTCGGAATTCATCGTTCCACGCGCGGAATTGGATGAAGCCGGCGTGATGCACGAATGGCAGGCGCCCGTATCGGGCGAAGCGCTGGATATGGGCGGCGCTGTCGTTCTCTCATGGGAGGACATCGATGCGATCGACGAGCCGGGCTACAACGTTGTAATTCACGAGTTTGCCCACAAGATAGATATGAGAGGCGGCGCGCCGAACGGCCACCCTCCCTTTCTGACCGCCTATCATGAAGGCATGAATCCCGCGGAATGGCAGGAGGTGTTCTCCGCGGCATATAAGGATTTTTCCGAACGCGTCGACGACCTCGACAATCGCTTGCCCGACGAAGCGGACGGCGCGGACGACGAAGCCGCCCACGAGGCGCTGTATGCCGCGCTTCCGCTCGATCCTTACGCGGCGGAGAATCCGGCTGAATTTTTCGCCGTCGCCTCCGAAGCGTTTTTCGCCCTTCCGGCACCTCTCGCCGCGGCCTATCCCGAGGTATTCCGGCTGCTTGGCCGCTATTATCTGCAGGCTCCGCTCGGGCCGGCGTAGATCTTTCAACAAGGAAAAGGCGACGAAAGCATTTATAATTCAAGGTTTTGCAGTTGCTGCAGCGTGCTTCCCCTTCGCGGCTCTCCTCATTCTCACATTCGATCTGTATGAAGGTATTTCGCGGACTTCCCAATGCTGAATCGCAGGCGCCCTGCGCGCTGACAATCGGCAATTTCGACGGCGTCCATCGCGGCCACCAGACCCTTCTTGCGCACGTGCGGGAGGCTGCCGACAGACTGGGCGTGGATGCCGCGGTCATGACTTTCGAGCCGCATCCGCGCGAATTCTTCGCCCGGCTCGCGGGTGATCCGACCAGGGCGCCGGCGCGCGTCGCCAGCCTGCGCGACAAGCTGCAATCGCTGTCGAATGCCGGCATCGATCGCGTCATCGTCGAACACTTCAACGCGCATTTCGCTTCCATGTCGCCCGAGGACTTTGTCGAAAAGGTGCTGGTGCAGGGCCTGCACGTGAAGTGGCTGATGGTCGGCGAAGATTTCTGCTATGGCGCCAAACGCGCGGGCAATCTCGCGACGCTGATGGAAGCCGGCAAGCGCTACGGTTTCGAGGTCAGGACCCTCCCGGCAGTCACCAACGAAGGCGCGCGCATTTCCTCTTCCGCGGTGCGCGCGGCGCTGGCGCAGAGCGATTTCGCGCTTGCCGGCAGGCTGCTGGGCCATCCGTACGCGATTTCGGGTCATGTGATTCACGGCAAAAAGCTCGGGCGTACGCTTGGTTTCCCGACGATGAATCTGCGGGTGGTGCACAAGCGTCCCGCGATCTCGGGGATTTTCGCGGTGCAGATCCACGGTCTGGCCGACCAGCCCCTGCCGGGCGTGGCCAGCCTCGGCGTGCGGCCGACCATCGAAGACCAGGGACGCACGCTGCTCGAGACTTATCTTTTCGACTATGACCGGCAGTGCTACGGCGAACTGATCCGGGTCGAATTCCTGAAGAAATTACGCGACGAAGAAAAGTATGTCGATCTGCCGACGCTGACCGCAGCGATCGCGCGCGATGTCGAGAATGCGCGCGCCTTTTTCAGCGAACGGCATGCGCGCGCCAGTTCCGTGACCGACCGAATTTGAGGACGAGAAACCAGTATTCCGAATCGAATGCGCCCGTCGTTCGATCCACCGATTCCAACGATTGAAAACACCATGTCCGAACAGAAAAACAAGTATCCGGTCAACCTGACCGAAACTGCTTTCCCGATGCGCGGCGACCTCGCGAAGCGCGAGCCGAAATGGGTCAAGGAATGGCAGGAGAAAAAGGTCTACGAAAAAATCCGCAAGGCGTCGAAAGGCCGCCCGAAATTCATCCTGCACGACGGCCCGCCCTATGCCAATGGCGACATCCATATCGGCCATGCCGTCAACAAGATCCTGAAGGACATGATCGTCAAGGCGCGCAACATGGCGGGCTTCGACGCTCACTACGTGCCCGGATGGGATTGCCACGGCATGCCGATCGAAATCCAGATCGAAAAGCAGTACGGCAAGAACCTGCCGACCGCCGAAGTTCTCGCAAAATCCCGCGCCTACGCGAGCGAGCAGATCGAACGGCAGAAGAAGGACTTCATCCGTCTCGGCGTGCTCGGCCAATGGGACCGGCCCTACAAGACCATGGACTTCGGCAACGAAGCCGACGAGATCCGCGCGCTCGGCGCCATCCTCGACAAAGGCTATGTCTATCGCGGCCTGAAGCCGGTCAACTGGTGCTTCGACTGCGGCTCGGCGCTCGCCGAAGCGGAAGTCGAATACCAGGACAAGCGCGACCCGGCGATCGACGTCGGCTTTCCGTTCGCCGAGCCGGAAAAGATCGCCGCGGCTTTCGGCCTGAGCAAGCTGCCGACCGATAACGGCCGTGCGGTGATCTGGACCACGACCCCCTGGACCATCCCGGCCAACCAGGCGCTCAATGTGCATCCCGAGATCGAATACGCGCTGGTGCAAACGGAACGCCACGGCAAGCCGGAGTTGCTGCTGCTGGCCAGGGACCTGGTCGAATCCAGCCTGCAGCGCTACGGCTTGACAGGCGAGGTCATCGCCACCACCAAGGGCGAAGCGCTGTCGCTGATCAATTTCAGACATCCTCTGGCAAGCGCGGACAAGGGCTACGACCGTCTTTCGCCGGTCTATCTCGGCGACTACGTGACGCTGGACACGGGTACGGGCATCGTCCACTCCGCTCCGGCCTACGGCGTCGAAGACTTCATCTCGTGCAAGGCGCATGACATGAAGGACGAGGACATCCTCAACCCGGTGATGGGCGACGGCCGCTATGCGTCGTGGCTGCCGCTCTTCGGCGGCATGACCATCTGGGAAGCGTCGAAACCCATCTGCGCCAAGCTCGAGGAAACCGGCGCGCTGCTCAAGCTGGTGATGTCCGACCACAGCTACATGCATTGCTGGCGCCACAAGACGCCGATCATCTATCGTGCGACCTCGCAATGGTTCGCCGGCATGGACGTCAAGCCCAAGGATGGCGGCCCGACGCTGCGCGAGACCGCGCTGGCGGGCATCGAAGCGACTGCGTTCTATCCGTCCTGGGGCAAGGCCCGGCTGCATGGAATGATCGCCAATCGTCCCGACTGGACCTTGTCGCGCCAGCGCCAGTGGGGCGTGCCGATGGCCTTCTTCGTGCACAAGGAAACCGGCGAACTGCATCCGCGTACGCCCGAACTGCTGGAAGAAGTGTCCAGGCGGGTCGAGAAGAACGGCATCGAGGCATGGCATTCGCTCGATCCGCGCGAACTGCTCGGCGACGAAGCGCAAACGTACCTGAAGAACAAGGATACGCTCGACGTCTGGTTCGATTCCGGCACCACCCATCAGACCGTGCTGCGCGGCTCGCATGCCGAGGAATCCTGCTTCCCCGCCGACCTGTATCTCGAAGGCTCGGACCAGCACCGAGGATGGTTCCATTCGTCGCTGCTGACTTCGTCGATGCTCAACCGGCAGCCGCCCTATAAGGCCCTGCTGACCCACGGCTTCGTGGTCGACGGCGAAGGCAAGAAGATGTCCAAGTCCAAGGGCAACGTGGTCGCGCCGCAAACAGTGTCGGATACGCTGGGCGCGGAAATCCTGCGGCTGTGGGTGGCGGCGACCGATTATTCCGGCGAGTTGTCGATTTCGGATGAAATCCTGAAGCGCGTGGTGGAATCCTATCGCCGCATCCGCAATACGCTGCGTTTCCTGCTTGCCAATACCTCCGACTTCGATGCGCGCAAGGACGCGGTGCCCATCGAGGAACTATTCGAGATCGACCGCTATGCGATCGCACGCATGGCGCAGCTGCAGCGGGAAATCCTGCAGCACTACGAAGGCTTCGAATTCCATCCGGTGGTGGCGAAGCTGCAGATGTACTGCTCCGAGGACCTCGGCGGCTTTTATCTCGATATCCTGAAGGACAGGCTGTACACCGCCGGCGCCGCGACGCCGACCCGCCGCTCGGCGCAAACCGCAATCTGGCACATCACGCATGCGCTGCTGCGCATCATGGCGCCGATGCTGTCGTTCACGGCGGAGGAAGCATGGGCGGTATTCGCCGGCGAGGATACATTTGCCGCAAGCGACGAGACCATCTTCACGCAGACGTTCTACGCGCTGCCTGAAGTGGCCGACGGCGACGCCCTGCTTGCCAAGTTCGCCGCCCTGCGCGAACTGCGCGCCGAAGTCACCAAGCAACTGGAAGAGGTTCGCGTCTCCGGCGCGATCGGTTCATCGCTGCAGGCCGAGCTCAATATCAAGGCCAGCGGAGACAAATACGCACTGCTGCGCAGCCTGGGAGATGATCTGAAATTTGTGTTCATCACCTCGCAGGCGACCGTGACGCAGGTCAGCAGCGCCGCCGAGGAAGCGGTCATCGTCACACCGTCGCCGCATCAGAAATGCGAGCGTTGCTGGCACTATCGCGCCGATGTCGGCGCGCATGCCGAGCATCCCGGCATTTGCTCGCGCTGCGTCAGCAACCTGTTCGGCAAGGGCGAATCGCGCAGATTCGCCTGAGCTTCCATCCCGTCATTCCGGCTCGCGCCGGAATGACATTCACAAGAACAAACATGGCCAATAACAAAAGAAGATTCTCTTCCGCTTCCAGTCCAAATCTCACTCCGTGGCTCGGCATCGCAGCCATCGTGATATTGTTCGACCAGATCACCAAGATCACCATCACCAAACTGTTCGCCTATGGCGAATCGCTTGCGGTGACGTCGTTTTTCAACCTCGTGCTGGTATATAACAAGGGCGCGGCGTTCAGTTTCCTCGCAGCCGAATCCGGATGGCAGCGCTATTTCTTCACCGCCATCGCGATCGCCGCTGTCGTTTTCAT
>JAQGLQ010000219.1 GCA_028292785.1 Noviherbaspirillum sp.
CAACAGGACGTGATCGGCCTTGGCCGCATCGATTCCATGCTGAAGATCAACGAGGCGCTGCAACAGGGCAGCATGGTCGGCATGCTCGCCGATCGCACCTTCGGCGATGACGATACCCTGCCGGTGACGCTGCTCGGCGCCACGGCGCGGCTGCCGATCGGTCCGTGGCGCATGGCCGCGATCATGCGCCGCCCGGTGATTTTCATGGCCGGCCTTTACCTCGGCGGCAACCGCTACGAGATCCATTTCGAGAAGCTGGCCGATTTTTCGCAGCTGCCCGCCGGCGGGCGCCAGGCGGAAATCGGGAACGCCGTGGCACGCTATGCGGAATTGCTGGAAAATCACTGCCGGCGGGCGCCCTGCAACTGGTTCAACTTCTTCGATTTCTGGCAGGACGCGTCGTCCGACACCACGGAAAACCAACCATGAAATTCGCATCGCGGCGCCTGTTCGTCGGTCTTTTATCGCTTGCCCTATTGTCGCCGGCCGCGTCGTTCGCCGCCGAATGGAATGTCGACCAGCTGATGCAGGCGCTGGCGAAGGCGAAGCCCGGCCGCGCCGCCTTCGTCGAGAAAAAATTCATCTCGCTGCTCGATCGTCCGGTCGAGTCTTCCGGCCAGTTGCTGTATATCGCGCCGAACCGTCTCGAAAAACGCACCATCAAGCCGAAGCCGGAAAACATGGTTGTCGACGGCAATACCCTGACCATCGAGCGCGGGTCGCAAAAGCACACGCTGCAACTGCAGGAATACCCCGACCTGGCCGGTTTCATCGACGGCATCCGCGGCACGCTGGCGGGCGACCGCAAGGCCCTGGAGCGTTCATTCCGGCTGAGGCTCGAGGGCGCCCCGGAACGCTGGACGCTGATGCTCAATCCCACCGATGCCGCCATGGCCCGCTCGGTGCACCTGATCCGCATCACGGGCGTGCAGGACGATGTGCGCGGCATCGACGTCATTCAAACCGACGGCGACCGTTCGGAAATGAAGATCGAGCGCGGCGCGGTGCGATGAAGCAGCCCGCGTTCGCACGCCGCGCGGCGATCCTGGTCTGGCTGCTCGGCATGCTGCTGTGCTGCATCGTCATCAGCCGCACCACCTTCACCACCGATCTCTCCGCCTTCCTTCCCGCGTCGCCGACCAGCGAACAGCGGGTGCTGCTGGACCAGGTGCGCGACGGCGTGGTGTCGCGCCTCATCCTGGTGGGACTCGAAGGCGGCGATGCGCCGACGCGCGCCGCCATATCGAAGGAAATGGCGAAGCGCCTGCGCAGCGACGATGCCTTCGCCACCGTCAACAACGGCGAGCCGGTGTACACCGAAAAGGACCAGGCTTTCCTGTTCGGCAATCGCTATCTGCTCAGCCCTGCCGTCACGCCGGAACGTTTCAGCGTGGCCGGCCTGCGCGACGCGGTGAGCGGCACCATCGAGCTGCTCGCCTCGCCGGCGGGCATGCTGGTCAAGCAGTTGCTGCCGCGCGATCCGACTGGCGAGATGGTGCAGCTGTTCGAAAGAATGAACGGCGGCAGCCGGCCGACGATGAACAATGGCGCATGGGCGTCGCGCGACGGAACTCGCGCGCTGCTGTTGGCGCAGACGCGCGCGAGCGGATCGGACACCGACGCGCAGCAGCAGGCGATGGCGCATATCCGGCGCGCCTTCGACGAGGCGGCGAAACTGCAGGGATCATCCGCATCGGCCGTGAGCATCGCCATGACCGGACCCGGCGTGTTCTCGGTCCTGTCGCGCCAGACCATCGAAGCGGAGGTCACGCGCCTGTCGATACTCAGCACCCTGATCATCATCACGCTGCTGCTGATCGTGTACCGCTCCCTGACCGCGCTGGCGCTGGGACTGCTGCCGGTGCTCGCGGGCGCCATGGTGGGCGTGGTCGCGGTCAGCCTGGGCTTTGGCATGGTGCACGGCATCACCCTCGGTTTCGGCACGACCCTGATCGGCGAAGCGGTCGATTACTCGATCTACCTGTTCGTCCAGTCGCGCCAGGCGGGCGCCAAAGCGGACGGGCAGGGCAGCTGGATCAGGGAATTCTGGCCGACGATACAGCTCGGCGTGCTGACCTCGATCGCCGGCTTCGCCTCGCTGTTGTTCTCGAGCTTTCCCGGGCTGGCGCAGCTGGGCCTGTATTCGATCAGCGGCCTGGTGGCGGCCGCCGCCATGACGCGCTTCGTGCTGCCGCACCTGCTGCCGGAAAAATTCCGCATCCGCGACGTCTCCCGCATGGGCGGCAGGCTGATGGCGGTCGCACGGCGCGCAACGGTGCTGCGCCTGCCGTTCATCGTGCTCATCGTCGGCGCCTGCATCGTCGTCGCGCAGCATCGCGACAAGCTGTGGAATACCGAACTCGCTTCGCTCAGCCCGGTGTCGCCGGCCGATCAGGCGACCGATGCGCGCCTGCGCGCCGACATGGGCGCGCCCGATGTGCGCTACATGGCCGTGGTGTCCGGCGCCAGCCGCGAGGCGGCGTTGCGTTCGGCCGAGAAAGTCTCCGCGCAGCTCGAGACGCTGGTCCGCAATGGCGTGCTTGCCGGCTTCGAAAGCCCGAGCCGCTATCTGCCCAGCCTGGAGAGCCAGCGCGCGCGTCAGGCCAGCCTGCCGGCGCACGGTCTGGAGCAGGCCTTGCGGGAAGCCACCGCCGCACTGCCGGTGCGACCCGGAATCTTCGCGCCTTTTTTCGCCGACGTCGCCGCTGCGAAAACCCGCGCGCCGATCGACCGTTCCGATCTCGATGGCACCTCGCTGGCGCTGGCCGTCGACTCGCTGCTGTTCCAGCGCGGCGACCGCTGGACCGCGATGCTGCCGCTGACCGCGCCGGCCGATACGCACGGCATCGATGCCGCGCCGGTGCGCGCGGCGCTGGCGGCCGCCGGTGCGAGCGATGCCCTGTTCGTCGACCTCAAGACGGAATCCGACCGCCTGTACGCCGGTTACCTGCATGAAGCCTTGCTGCTGTCGCTGGCGGGCCTGTGCGCCGTCCTTGTGCTGCTGGCCTGGTCGCTGCGCTCGCTATCGAGCATGGCGCGCGTGCTGCTGCCGCTGGTCGGGGCGGTAGCGACCGTGGTCGCCTTGCTGGCGCTGGCCGGCCACAAGCTCACCATCCTGCATCTGGTCGGCCTGCTGCTGATCATCGCGGTCGGTTCCAACTATGCGCTGTTCTTCAGCGGCGGCAGGAATGCCGGCGGCATCTCGCCGCAGACCCTGACCTCGCTGGTATTCGCCAATCTCACCACGGTGGCCGGCTTCGGCCTGCTCGGATTTTCGCAAGTGCCTGTCCTGCAGGCTATCGGCATCACCGTCGGTCCGGGCGCGGTGCTGGCGCTGATTTATTCGGCAACCTTCGCCTCGATGGACAGGCAGCCATGAACATGCATCCCGCGATGCCTTGGCGCATGCCCTGGCTGATCCGCCTCACCTTCGCGCTGCATGCGGCGGCGCTGGCCGCGCTCGCGGTGTATCCGCAACTCTGGCCATGGGTGCTGGCAACCGTCGCGGCCAACCATGCGCTGTTGACGGCCACCGGGCTATGGCCGCGCAGCACCTGGCTCGGTCCCAACTGGACCGCGTTGCCGCACGCCTGCGCGGCGCGTAATGAAATCGCGCTGACCATCGACGACGGCCCGCATCCGGAAGTAACGCCGCGCGTGCTCGACCTGCTCGACCGCTATCAGGTGAAGGCCACCTTCTTCTGCATCGGCGCCAGGGCCGAGCGCCATCCCGAACTGTGCAGGCAAATCGTCGAACGCGGCCACGCGGTCGAAAACCACAGCCAGCATCATCGCCATCATTTCTCGGTGATGGGCATGGCCGGGTTGACGCGCGAGATCAGGGCAGGGCAGGACACGCTGACCGCGATCACCGGACGCCGTCCGCTGTTTTTCCGCGCGCCCGCCGGCCTGCGCAATCCTTTCCTCGACCCGGTTCTGTCGCGGCTCGGCCTGCGCCTGGCGGCATGGACGCGGCGCGGCTTCGATACCCGCAGCGGCGACGCCGGACTCGTGGCGCGGCGCCTGATGAAGGACTTGCGCGGCGGCGCCATCCTGCTGCTTCATGACGGCAACTGCGCGCGCACCGAGAGCGGCGCGCCGGTCATCCTCGAGGTATTGCCCATCCTGCTGGAGGCGGCGTCGCGCGCCGGCCTTCGTTTCATCACCTTACCCGCCGCACTGGAATCCGCCCATTCATGAGTACGCCATTCATCAAGAGCCTGATCGAAAAGGCCACCGATCCCTATCGTTCCGCCGGGCGCTTCGCCTGGCATTTCGCGCGCGGCAAGCTCGGCGGCGACCCGGTGTTCGCCGGCCTGCTCGAGCATGGCCTGATCCCCGACCGGGCGCGCATCGTCGACATCGGCTGCGGCCAGGGCCTGCTGGCCTCATGGCTGCTGACCGCGCAGGCCGCGCATGCGAAAGGGCAGTGGCCCGCGAACTGGCGACCCGCGCCGAACCCGGCGTCCATCCATGGCATCGAACTAATGCAGCGCGATGTCGATCGCGCGCGCGAAGCGCTGGGGAACGCCGCCAGGTTCACCTGCGGCGACATGTGCAAGACCGATTTCGGCAAGGCTGACGCGGTAGTCATCCTCGACGTCCTGCACTATGTGAGCATCGAAGCCCAGAATGACGTGCTGCGCCGCGTGCGCGACGCGCTGGCGCCGACAGGCACGCTGATCCTGCGCGTCGGCGACGCCGACGGCGGCCTGCCGTTCAGGTTCAGCGTGTGGGTCGACCATGTGGTGACTTTCGCGCGCGGCCATCGGAACAGCCGGATGTATTGCCGGCCGTTGTCGGAATGGAAAGCCGCGATTGTGGAACTTGGATTCAATGTCAGGAGTCTTCCGATGAACAAGGGCACGCCTTTCGCGAATATTCTGCTGGTGGCTACCCTTGCCT
>JAQGLQ010000238.1 GCA_028292785.1 Noviherbaspirillum sp.
TGCAAGGACATCGGCGGCAACTAGTGCGGAGTATTCGCCGAGGCTATGTCCTGCAACGAAATCCGGAATTTTGCCTCCCGCCGCAATCCACGCTCTATAAAAAGCGACTGCAGCAGTCAGCATGACCGGTTGCGTATTCACTGTAAGGTCGAGGTTTTCTTTCGGCCCTTCGGCTACCAGTTTGCCAAGATCGAAACCCAAGGCTTCCGATGCCTGATCGATAGTTTGTTGGACGACGGAATTACCAGCAAACCCGTTCAGCATGCCGACTGCCTGAGAACCCTGACCGGGAAAGACAAATGCAAATTTATCCATGCTCTTATTTGAAATAGTTAGATGCGCGCAAGAATGGCACCCCACGTGAAACCACCACCGACTCCCTCCATGAGCACGTTATGACCAGGTTTGATGCGGCCGTCGCGCATCCCCTTGTCCAGTGCGAGCGGAATGGAAGCCGCCGAAGTATTACCTTGCTGATCAACGGTGACGATCATCTTCTCCATCGACAAACCCAGCTTTCTTGCGGTGCCCTGCATGATCCGGATATTGGCCTGATGGGGAATCAGCCAGTCGACTTCAGACGCATTCATTTTTGCCAGCGTCAATACTTCGTTTGCCACTTTATCGAGCACGGTTACAGCGAGCTTGAATACGGCCTGACCGTCCATGTACAGGAAGGCACTGCCCTCGACTGCACCGCCACTCAAACTACCGGGAACGCACAGAATATCGGCGTGACTGCCATCCGCGTGCAGTTTCGTGGCAAGGATTCCCGGCTCGTTCGATGCACTGAAAACTACGGCGCCTGCTCCATCGCCAAACAGCACGCAAGTAGTACGATCTTCAAAGTTAACAATGCGAGAGAAGACTTCCGCGCCGATGACTAATACATTCTTGTGAGTACCCGCCTTGATAAAGCTGTCGGCGACCGAAACCGCATAGGCGAATCCGCTGCAGACTGCCTGCACGTCGAAGGCGGCGCATAGATTGGTGATGCCTAATTTTCGCTGGACGACGCAGGCGGTACTGGGAAAACCGCCGTAATGGTCACCGGTAGACGTGGCAACGATAATGAGATCGATCTCGTTTGCCTCAAGCCCGGCCATTTCCAGCGCTCGAAGCGACGCCTCCACTGCCAGATCGCTCGACTTGACTTCGGGAGCGGCATAATGGCGCGCCGAGATACCGCTACGGGATACGATCCATTCATCGGAAGTTTCAATGCCCTTCTCTGCCAGCTGCTTTACAAGTTCGTGATTGGTCACACACTTGGGTGGAAGGAAGCTCCCGGTGCCGATGATTTTGCTATAGAGGGTCATGCCGTTTTCTGTTGGTTGATTTCGGTGACGACGACGGTTGCTTTTTCCGACGAAGATGAAACCTCGGACTGGGGCATTAATTCCGATATAGCTTTTGAGATGCGGGAGGTCACGTCATATTTGGCCGCGTCGAATGCGCGCTTGATCGCCCATTCGTACCCATAGGCGTTTTCACCACCGTGACTTTTAAGAACAAGCCCGCGCAAGCCGAGCAGACTGGCGCCATTGTAACGGGACGGGTTCATGCGACGCGAAAAGGACTTGATGGCACTACGTGCAATCATTGCTCCGAGCATATTGATCGGACTGCTCTTGAACTCGGCAGTCAATGCCTTTTTAACAAATCTGCCTAACCCTTCGGAGGCCTTTAATACAATATTCCCGACGAAGCCATCACACACGACGATATCGGTTGTGCCCTCGAATATATCGTTGCCTTCGACGTTCCCGTAAAAATTCAGTACGCCTTTTTCATGGTCGGCACGCAGCAAGCCGGCTGTCTGCTTCACAACATCATTACCCTTGATATCCTCTTCGCCAACGTTGAGCAGTCCGACAGTCGGCTTTGGTTTGCCCTCGAGTGCCGCGACCAGCGCAGATCCCATGAGCGCAAACTGATGCAGATGCTGCGGTTCGCAGTCGACATTTGCGCCCAGGTCGAGCATGTAAGTGGGAGCATCCTTCTGATTTGGAATAAGAGTACAAATCGCCGGCCGGTCAACGCCGGGGATCGTCTTCAAGACGTAGCGTGAGACGGCCATCAAGGCGCCGGTGTTGCCGGCCGATACGCATGCTTGCGCCCGCCCCTCTTTCACCAGATTGATGGCGACTCGCATGGACGAGTCCTTCTTGCGACGCAACGCGACCTCCAGCGGATCATCCATTGCGATGACTTCGGTAGCATTGATGACCGAAAGTCGCGGATGGGTATCGGCCTTGTGCTTTCGAAGCTCGGCATGGATCGCATGCTCGATGCCAACCAAGATGAGCTCGGCGTCGGGTTCGCGATTAACAAAGGAAACAGCTGCGGGGACGGTGACCGCCGGGCCGTGATCCCCACCCATGCAGTCAATGGAAATTATGATTGTCATTGTTTTGATTCAGTGCCCTGTATCAAGCGCCTTCCGGGCCAGATCCGACTTGATTCAAAATGACGCAACGTATTTTTTCAGCATATGAAAAAACGGCGCTAAGTCAAACTTTCGGCGCCGCTTTAGCTTGAAACGATTTCGAACGTTTATTCGTCGTTCTTAGTCTTGAGGACCTTGCGACCACGGTAGTAACCGTTCGGGCTGATGTGATGGCGCAGATGGGTTTCGCCCGTTGTCGGCTCTACGGCAAGCGGAGGAGCGCTCAGGTGGTCGTGAGCACGGTGCATACCGCGCTTGGAAGGGGATTTTTTATTCTGCTGAACAGCCATGATAGCTCCTAAACCTTAAGTTTCGAAATTTTAACATATCCGGTTTCCTAGCTCATGAGCAAACCGGCCAATTGAATTACACGTTCTTTCCCGGCGTGAAGCATTTGCGCCACATCATTGTAACCACTGAAGCTATTGCTTGAGAGATTTCAGGACCGCGAAAGGGGATACCTTTTCCATAGTGTCAGCAACCTCCGGCATCAAGCGGTTCGGACACATCGGATGCTTCGGCGCCGCTGGAATTGCCAACAAGGCCTCGTCTTCAATTACGTGGGCGACGTCGAAAGTTCGACTCCCGACGATAACCTCTACCGACTCATCCGCCAACAGCTCATCAATGGCGTCGGCGGTCGCTTCATCCTTGGCAAGAATCAGGATGGACCTGGACGATATATCAAACGTAAACGGCGTCAGGCAACGCTGACAAATCAATTGCACCGAACCTGACACCGACAGGGTCAGTTGCGGATGCCCGGCACCATCGCTACCGCCTTCCAATGACCAGTTTATGTTGCCGGCCTTGTCAACAGATTCATCAGCCAGACGGGGCAAATCGGCAACCGCAAGCACCCCAGAGCGCTGCTCCTTGAGCCGACAGAATTCAAATGCGTCGATCACTAAAGAGTTCATAGCAAAAGCGAGCCCGGAAAACCTGCGATAATAACAGGGTTTTCCCTTATTCGTCAAAGCGTTATATCGCTTTTTTAGATCGCTTTTATCACGCAAACCGCATCAACGATAATGACTGCTGCCGAGCTTCCCCGCCTGATCCTGGCCTCGAGTTCCCGATACCGCAAAGAATTGTTAGCGCGGTTGCGTATTCCGTTCGAAACCCTGGTTCCGGATATCGACGAATCGCCGCAGCCCGGAGAAGTTCCTGAAGCCACTGCGCTGCGCCTTGCCCGGCAAAAAGCGGAGGAAGT
>JAQGLQ010000269.1 GCA_028292785.1 Noviherbaspirillum sp.
TGCGAGTTCGCGATAGTAAAAAACACGCGCACCTCGTCGAAACGGGCTGTCAGGCGTCAGACGCTCACCGTCCGCATCCACCACCTGACCTCGGCCCATCCGCGTGATCCAGGTATCACGACCGACGGCGGGGAATCGCTCATCAAGAAACGACAGAACCTTCGTCCATGGGCCGTCGGGCAACCAGATATAGCTGGGACCGACCCCGTCAATTATTGGAAGCGGAATCGTTGCATCGCGCCTACCGGAATTCGGGCAGGCGCTTTCGTCCCGCTGCATCAGGCGCTGATCTTCTCGGCGATCCGGCGAGCCATTTTCTCGGCCATCTCCGCGCATTTCGCTTCGACCATCACGCGGACCAGCGGCTCGGTTCCCGATGCACGGATCAGCACGCGTCCGTTATCGCCGAGTTCCGATTCGACGATTTCTTTTTCGCTCAGCAGAGCGGCATTTTTCTGCCAATCGAAATCAGGATCGACCTTTACGTTGACCAGGCTCTGCGGATAGAGAGTGATGTCCTCCGTACATTGGGCCAGCGTCTTGCCGCTGCGCTTGAGCGCCGACAGTACCTGCAGCGCGGACACGATGCCGTCACCGGTCGTGTGCTTATCGAGGAATAACAGATGTCCGGACCCTTCGCCTCCAATGAGCCAGCCCCGTTCCTGCAGGATCTCGAGCACATAGCGGTCACCCACCTTGGCACGGGCGAAGTTGACGCCCATCTGCTTGAAAGCGACTTCCAGCGCCATATTGGTCATCAAGGTGCCGACCGCTCCCTTGACGGGGGCGGAAGCCATGCGGTCCTTGACCATCACGTAAAGCAATTCGTCGCCGTTATAGATGCGGCCGTTGGCATCGACCATCAGAAGACGATCCGCGTCACCGTCGAGCGCGATGCCCAGGTCCGCTGCATGCTCCTTGACGGCAGCTGCCAGTGTCTTGGGCGAAGTGGCGCCTACACCATCATTGATGTTCAATCCGTTAGGCTGGTTTCCGATGGCGACGACTTCTGCGCCGAGCTCATGAAACACATCAGGCGCGATGTGATACGCGGCGCCGTGCGCGCAATCGACGACTATCTTCAGACCGCGCAAATTCAGTTCGTTGGGAAATGTGCTCTTGCAGAACTCAATATACCGCCCTTGTGCATCGAACAGGCGCTTGGCCTTGCCAAGCTTCTCGGAGGACACGCATTCCATGGGAGCATCGAGGGCGGCTTCAATTTCCTCTTCGACCGCATCGGGAAGCTTGTTGCCTTCCTCCGAGAAAAATTTGATGCCATTGTCCTGATACGGATTATGTGATGCAGAGATCACAACCCCTGCCGCCAGCCGCAATGCACGGGTCAGATAGGCAATTGCCGGAGTAGGCATGGGTCCTGCCAGCATGACGTCCACTCCTGCCGCAGCAAAACCGGCTTCCAGGGCCGCTTCCAGCATATATCCCGATATGCGCGTGTCCTTGCCGATCAATACGGTCGGCTTGCCTGAATCCGACCCGGATCGTGCCAGCACCTTGCCGGCCGCATAGCCGAGCTTCATGACGAAATCCGGTGTAATGGGTCCTTCGCCGACTCGTCCCCTTACGCCGTCGGTTCCAAAATATTTTCGTGTCATTTTCATCCCTTGTTATACGACCGCATGCCAAACCTTGAGAGCATCAACTGTCTCGGCCACGTCATGCACGCGAACGATGTATGCGCCGTGCGCAACTGCCGCCAATGCGGCCGCGACGCTTCCTGCCATGCGCTGCTCCAACGGTTTCCCCGTAAGCGACCCGATCATTGACTTGCGCGACACTCCGGCGAGCAACGGAAGGCCGAGCTCGTCGCGTATCTTGCCAAGCTGCTTCAGCAGCGTCACATTATGCTCCAGCGTTTTGCCGAAGCCAAACCCGGGATCGATGCATAATCGCTGCCTTGCAACACCTTCCGTTTCAAGCAAGTCGACCCGCTCGCGCAGAAAAGCGGTCACCTCGCCCGTTACATCGGCATATTCCGGTTTTATCTGCATACGCTCCGGATCGCTTTGCATGTGCATGATACATAGGCCACAATCGCCGCCCTTGATGGCACGCAACGCCCCTTTTGCGCGAAAACCATTGATGTCATTGATCATGTCGACTCCGGCATTGATAGCCTCCTGCATTACCTCAGGTTTATACGTGTCGATCGATAATGGTTTTCCGCAATCACGCAAGGCATAAATCACCGGCATGACGCGCCGGAGTTCTTCCTCGAGCGGTAATGGCGCCGATCCGGGTCGGCTCGATTCACCGCCGATATCGATGATATCGACCCCATCGGCGATCATCTGCTCCGCATGTGAAACAGCAAATTCAAGCGACTGGAATTTCCCGCCGTCCGAAAAGGAATCGGGCGTGACGTTCAGTATCCCCATTACCAGGGGACGGGAAACGTCGCTTCCATAAGGAAAACGGTAACGTCCACATTGAAAATAAGATGGCGTCATTTTCTAGTTATAAGCTTCCATAATGAATAAGGGTGAGGATTGCTCCTCACCCTTATCAATACTTTTCCAAAAACTACCAGGCGATAAGTTCACTCACGCGGGTGCCGGCGCATTTGGCGACACGCCGTCCGATGGATTGCCGGTGGACGAGCGCTTGACCGGAATACCTGCTTTCGGCGGACGTGGCTGCAGGCCTTCCATGATGTCGCTGATCTGCTCGGCATCAAGGGTTTCCCATTCCAGCAATGCATTCGCCATCACCTCTACCTTGTCGCGGTTTTCCTCGAGCAGGTTGCGCGACAACGCATATTGCGCATCCAGGATGGAGCGAATTTCAGTATCGACCTTTTGCTGGGTTGCCTCGGACACGGTCTTCGATGTCATACGGCCGAAATACGCATCCTGCTCGCTATCCTCGTACACCATGGTGCCCAGAGATTCGGACATGCCGTAACGCGTCACCATCGCGCGAGCGAGCTTGGTCGCACGCTCAAAGTCGTTGGAAGCGCCCGTCGACATCTGATGCATGAATATTTCTTCCGCTATACGGCCGCCGAACAGGATCGCGATTTCTTCAAGCATCTTGTCCTTGTACATATTGACACGATCGTGTTCGGGCAACTGCCACGTCAGGCCCAACGCGTATCCGCGCGGCATGATGGTCACTTTGTGAACCGGGTCGGCTTTCGGCAACAGCTTCGCCACCACGGCATGTCCGGACTCATGGTAAGCGGTATTTCTGCGTTCCTCTTCACGCATGACGGCGGATTTGCGTTCCGGACCCATGACAATCTTGTCCTTGGCATCCTCGAAATCCTGCATCTCCACCAGGCGCTTGTTGCGGCGAGCCGCGAACAATGCGGCTTCGTTCACCAGGTTGGCCAAGTCCGCGCCGGAAAAACCGGGCGTGCCGCGCGCGAGGATATCCGCCTTGACGTCGGGCGCAATGGGTACCTTGCGCATATGGACGTAGAGGATTTGTTCGCGTCCACGAATATCGGGCAGCCCGACCATAACCTGGCGGTCGAAACGGCCTGGACGCAGCAGCGCCTTGTCGAGCACATCCGCACGGTTGGTTGCCGCAATGACAATTACCCCGGAATTCGCTTCGAAACCATCCATTTCGACCAGCAACTGGTTCAGCGTCTGTTCGCGTTCATCATTTCCGCCACCCATCCCGGCGCCGCGATGGCGGCCGACTGCATCGATCTCATCAATGAAAATGATGCAGGGAGAATGCTTCTTTGCGTTCTCGAACATGTCGCGCACGCGGGATGCACCAACGCCGACGAACATTTCAACGAAATCGGAACCGGAAATCGTGAAAAATGGCACCTTTGCTTCGCCAGCAATGGCGCGCGCGAGCAATGTCTTGCCCGTGCCAGGTGGGCCGACCATGAGAACACCGCGTGGAATACGGCCTCCGAGCTTCTGGAATTTGGTCGGATCACGCAGAAAATCGACCAGTTCCTGAACTTCTTCTTTTGCTTCATCGCAACCAGCCACATCGGCGAAGGTGACGGTGTTGCTCGCCTCGTCCAGCATCCGTGCTTTCGAGCGGCCAAAAGAAAATGCCCCACCCTTGCCGCCGCCTTGCATCTGCCGCATGAAAAATACCCATACGCCTATGAGCAGTAACATCGGGAACCAAGAGATGAATATCTGTGACAGAAACGACTGCTCCTCCGGCTGCTTGACATCGAACTTCACGCCGTTGCCGATAAGATCGCCTATCAAACCGCGATCCAAATAGGTCACCGCGGTCTTGATCCGTTTGCCATCCTGAGTGATTGCAACAATGGTACGGTCTTCGATTGTTGCCTCTTTGATATGTTTTGCTTTGACTTCATCCAGGAAATCTGAATAAGGAATTGGTGTAGCGCCACCGCTAAGTGTTCGCCCGTCAAATTGCTTGAAGACGGTAAAAAGCACCAGGGCGATGACAACCCAGATAGCTGCCTTGGAAAACATGTTGTTCACTAGAACTCCTTAGACGCGGGCGCGTCCATTTGGAAGGTATGTATAGCCGATTCTACCGCAATATTTGGTGCTTACAGGCCGCACCTGCGGGCAAATAGAGGAATAGCAAGGCCTCTCGGTTGATAAATATGGTTCAGACTGGATTTTTAAGAATTTTACCCAAGAGGAAAACTTCCGAGGATTTATCGCGGCTTGCTTTAGGTTTGATCGATGTAACGGTTTTGAACTCGTCTTTGAACATTTGAACGAGTTGCGTATAACCTGACCCATTGAAACATTTGACGAGCAAGGCTCCTGAAGGTTTCATGTGGGCGCGTGAGAAGTCTATCGCCAGCTCGATGATGTATTCGACGCGCGCCGCATCGGTTACCGCCACGCCCGAGAGATTGGGCGCCATATCGGACAGCACCAGGTCCACCTTGCGTCCGGAGAGTATCTCCTGCAGCCGGGTCAGCACCTCGTTCTCACGGAAGTCGCCCTGGATAAAGTGAACATCCGCTATCGGTTCCATCGGCAGGATATCCAGCCCGATAATAGTGCCGTTGATGCCGCCACCAACCCTCCCGGCGAGCTTGTTGCGAACGTATTGTGACCAGCTTCCTGGCGTAGAGCCCAGATCGACAATGACCTGGCCGGGTTTGATCAGCCTTTCTCTCTCGTCAATTTCTTTCAGCTTGTAAGCGGCCCGCGCACGATAGCCTTCTTTCTGCGCCAGCTTTACATAGGGATCGTTGATGTGGTCATGAACCCAGTTTTTGTTTAATTTGTTCTTTGCCATTCGCGTAGAATACCGTTTTTACGAGGTTAAACATGTTGAAACTTACACCTGCGGAGCGCAGCTCGCTACGTTCTGATGCGCATGCGCTTGATCCGGTTGTCCTGATCGGGGAAGCAGGCTTGACGCCTGGCGTGCTCAAGGAAATCGAGTCCAGCCTGGACGCGCATGGACTTATCAAGGTCCGCGTCTTCGGCGACGATCGCGATGCACGCATTGAAATCTATAACGCGATTTGCGAAAAACTCGGTGCGGCCCCGATTCAGCACATAGGCAAGCTGTTAGTCATTTATCGGCCCCGCAAGGAGGAACCGAAGCAGCGCAGCGAAAAACGTGG
>JAQGLQ010000292.1 GCA_028292785.1 Noviherbaspirillum sp.
CACTGTATAAAATTACAGTGATCCGAGCAAGGACTTCGTACAAAGACCCAATGAGTTGTCCACAGAAAATGGTGGCAACCTTGTGGACAAGGCGTTCACAACTTCATAGGTCGATGATTTACAAGACAGTATTTCAGCTGAATGCGCGGGCAACAACGAATCCTTCTTGACCCGGATAAGTTGGCAGATTTGTCGTTGCGGAGATACTATGCAGCAATTCAAACCGTCGTCCGGCCGTCGAGCCTCGTATGTCTGTCACTTATCTCACTGTCTCCGCACAGGAAAAAGACATGGCGATTGCGCTAGGCGCCATGCAGGAACCTGCTTCTGGCCGGCTATTCGTGCCGCGCGATCTGCCCGTGATACGGTTCCAGGCCTGGCTGCCCCGACCCGGGGTAGGCACTGCCCTCGCGCCCCGCGAACAACCGGGCATGTCACTCAGCGCACTGCTCACCCACTGCGGCGCCGTCATCAAATCCGCCTTTCCTGAGCCGGTCTGGGTGCGCATTGAAATCAGCCAGATGAAATCCAGTAGCGGCCACCTGTATATGGGGGCGATCGAACGCGGCGAAACCGATGGCAAGGAACTGGCCAAGACGACTGCAATGATCTGGAGCAGCAACGTCACGAAGCTCGTGAGCAAATTTACCGCGGGGACCGGAATGGAACTCGCGCCCGGAATCCAGGTGCTCGTGCAAGTCAAGCCCGAGTTCAGGGCCCAGTACGGGATGGGCCTGCAGATCATCGACATCGATCCGAGCTACACCTTGGGCAACCTCGATGCGCGCCTCAAACGGATTCGGACGGCGCTCGAAGAAAGCGGCGACGCGAACCGGAATAGGAGCCTGCCGCCCCCGGATGACTTCTTCCATGTCGGCGTGATCAGTCCGGCCGGCGCCGCCGGCCTGGATGATTTTCAGGCGGGCGCGAACCTGCTCGCCGCGGCGGGGCTGTGCAAGTTCACCTATTTCGAGGCCGTGTTCCAGGGCGAACGGACCAGGGAATCGATGAAGCAGGCCATGGTGGAGGCGCATCATGCACACGAGGCGGCGCCTTTTGATGCGCTGGCGATCATCCGCGGCGGCGGCGCTGCAGCGGACCTGCACTGGCTCGATGAATACCTGATCGCGCGGATGGTGTGCCGGTTTCACTGTCCCGTCTTCACCGGGATCGGGCATGAGCGCGACAAGTCGATTCTCGACGAGTATGCCAACCGGGCATTTGGCACGCCGTCGAAGGTGATTGCGCACATCAAGGAAACCATCGCAAGGAAGGCGGCGCAGGGATACGAAGACTGGACGTTCATCTCGCAAGCCGCGGGCGCCAGGCTGACTGCATCGGATGGAAGAATAGATCTGTGCAAGGCTGAAATCGACACCGGCATCGACAGGAAGCTTGCCCGGGCTGAATTCAATGCCGACAAGGCCTATGCGAATATCAAGAGCGCTGCCGCTGCATCGCTGCAGGACGCGCAGGCCAAGGCAGACTTTTTCAACGGCGCCATCACAATGGCCGCAAGGGCGGCGCTCGAGCTAGCCCATGAGAATGTGGGGCACCGGATGGACAGCATCAGGGACCGTGCCGCTGCGGCGCTGAATGCGGCTGCCGTGAATACCGACAACAGCTTTTCGTCGATCACCTTGGCGGCCCGGCGCAGCATCGATGGCGTTGACGAGCACCTGGACGGCCAGTTGCAGAGCATCCTTGGCAGCGCTGCGAATGCCGTCCACGCCACAGAAAATGAAGTAGACAGGGATTTCGCGGACGTACGCTACCATGCGCGCAAGACAATTCACGAAGCCGAAAACACGGCGAAAGATTTGATGTCCGGCATCCTGGCGCACGGCGTCGAGCCTACGCTCAAACGCGGGTTCGCCATCGTGCGCAATGCGCAGGGACCGGTATCCACCAAGGCTGCGGCTGCAAGCAGCACTGGACTCGAGGTCGTCTTCCGGGACGGAACAATGAAGATCATGAAAGGGGAATAAAAATGACTGATGCGGAAGCAGGATTCAACGCCGCCTACAAGACACTGCAAACCAATGCGGAGAAGCTGCGCAAGCAGGAAGACCTTGACATCGACAGCCTGGTGCCGATCGTCGAGCAGAGTGCCGCTGCATACCGTATCTGCAAGGACCGGATCGCCGCTGTCCGCCTGGCGCTGCAGGAGCATCTCAAGGAAGACGCCAGCACCTTGTAATGAAGTCGCCTGTATCGCCTCATGGTCGGTAAGAGGCTGGTGGTGTACGGCGTGATCTGCCACGACACTGGTAAGACGCACTTTCTCCGGTCATATTTTGGGGCGGCCGCGGCGGAACATCAAAACAGTAATCAGTACCGGTCAAGCCCTGACCTTTCTCAGATTGCGGCTTACCTTGCCTATAAAGAGTTGGACCGTCGTGCCAAACAGCGGCGAGCCAGGGAAAGCAAATGGTCCCCGGATTTCTCCTGCATCGAGATTGACCACACTTCCATGGGAAAGGCGCCATGTGAAAAGCCCCAGATCGGCGGCGTTGCACCGATGTTTTTCGTCGATAGTCTTGTCAGTGACAAATTCATGCACAAGCATGACAGCTCGCCTGTAACTGAATCGTTCTGCTTCGCAGATGGCACCAGCACAAGCCGTAAGCAACTGATATCGGAGATCTTTGATTGGCGGGTCGCCGCGCATACGCGAGCCAAGAAGTGCTTGGGCAAGCTGCTGAACCCGGGTGATGCCATTTGACCGTTCGTTTTCAAGGAGGCGTTCAAGTGCAGCACTCAGCGTTTCTGACACGGTTTCACCGAATGGCTCGTCTGCCTTGGCTTCCACTGCAACAAGGAACGGGCCGTGAATATCCTGAGCGTGGACAACGAGATCGCTATTGCGAGGCTCCCCGGCAAACTGGTCGAAGCGCAATTTTGCCTCTGGCTCAGCCTCCCAGGCATTTATTGGCCCAAAGGCAGGGTGCGCGGAAAATACATTTGCCACTTCTAGCGGGAGCGTGGCCCCGTGTCCCTCCAGCCAGGCGCGCGCGGCTTCTTTAGCACTTCTTCCGTCGACCCATTGACTGGAACTCTTTGGCCCTGCCAGCCGCTCCCAATCGTCGAGTAATCGGAGTTCAGTGCGATCTTTAATGATGGGCATATGATCCGTTCTTGGATAGGAATCGGCGCCTGCAGACACTAATCGTCCGGCGTGTTTGAGGTGGATATTTTCTAATATCCTATCGGACGAAATTGGACTTGCGGAGCGCGTTCCGTTCTAAAAATTCGGCGTTGAATTTCTACCCGGGGCAGCCTATATGCGGAACTCATGCCCCCGCTTGCGGCCGTGAGAAACATCAAGAAAAAGTTCTTCCAGCGCAGGCTTGCGCTGGATCAATCCGTGTTCATGAGAATAGCCGGCTAAGGTGTTCAGTGTATGGCGATTGGCGTCAGTCAAGCCGTACTCCCAAGGGTCGCTTCCGAGAATTTCTTCCTGCTCTTCCCAGCTTTCCCGGTACCATGCCAGTGGAACCAGCCTTGGATTTTCCATGCGCCGCATGGCGATCGCCTTGGCTTCTTCGAACGCATGGAACATATTGATTGCCACCCATGGATGCTGTTTGTGGAGCTCATCGCGGATACCCATGACATGCATGATCGGGAAAATCCCCGTGCGATTGAAATAGGCGATTTCCTCTTCCTTGTAATTCGGGAACAGGCGAGCGACACGCGGATCCTTATCGACCAATGGCTTGATCAGATCGGAATGCAGGACCGCATCCAGTTCACCTTCCGCCAACATGGCCTCCACTGACTGCGAATGGTCCAGTCGGACCAGTTTGAGATCGGGCGGCGGAGTGAAATCGACATCCTCGTCAAGCTCGGCGTACCATTCGATCGATTTATGAGGAACGCCATATTCATGCTCCAGGATGCCGCGCAGCCATAAAATCGCGGTGACCTGAAATGACTTGACGCCGATTTTCTTTCCAATCAGATCTTTCGGGGACCGGATGCCTTTCTGTGTATTGATAAAGATGAAACCATGCCGGAAGCGTCTATGCAGGAAGACCGGCAGCGCCTTGATTGGAAAATGGTTGTCGCTTGCAACAATGTATGACGAGCAGGAAACCTCTGCCATATCGAATTCCTTATTGCGCAGGAATCTCCAGTGCCGGGTGGTGGAGTCCATATTCGTCAGTATCGTCAGGTCAATGCCATCCGGTTTGACGGTGCCTTCCTTCAGTGCCCGGACGATTTCGTAATCACCACAGGCTAGGGTCAATGGAATTTTCTTGGACATGGGGGGTGGTGCTCCAGTCGATTGTAGCTGAAAGGGTTAAAAACTGAGATATCCGAAATAGCGAAACAAGCAGCGTGGCATGGCGGTCGGTCCCGCCAATATAACTCATCCGGCATCGCCTCCGCAGCCAGGGATCCGGCCGGTCACTAGGAATGCATCGTCGCTTGCCAAGAAGCCGATTGTTGTCGCCTCCATCATTGATGCGTGAAGCCCCCGTTCGTCTTGCGTTCTAGTTTGACCGGATGCCTTGTCGATGTGCCCTGGAAAGGCTATTGCGGCCCCGCCTGCGGCGTGCGCCGGATGCAGCCGGAACTGGCGTGTGCCGCTCTCATCAGATTGCCGTGGCCTTCCTCGAAAGGAAACTTCTGAAGGTGAGGGTTCCTGGATCACCTCACCTTCAGAAGGATGCTTTAATGTCTTATTCGAAAATAATGTCCGACAAAAGGTGGCTACCCGTTGGACAAAGGTGTTGGTGTAAGTAGCGTCATATATCGGTATCGTGGAGCCGTGCGCTAACCCCCAGTCGTTAAATGGCTAAGTTTCTTCCACCTGTTACGCAGCGCCTATGGCGCCGGGCAGGACGTGCCGATGGGTGGCTCGCTGCGGCATCAACATCTTACTGTTTGCAGATAAATTCCTCACTCGCCTTCTCTTTCAGGCGCATGACCAGTGGCGACTGGGTTCCGGTCGCTGCGTCGACCAATTCAAGCCGGCACTTGCCCGCCGATCGAGACGACGCGTCCACCGAGGACGCTTTCAACATGTAGCGGCGTCCAGCGTCGAGGGACGCGGAAAACGGGAATTCGCAGGTGTAATTGCCCTGACGCGTACTCCAGGCCACGTTGAAATGCGATACCCCGGCTGGCAGCGAGATTTCCAGCGGCACGTCGCTGTGAACTCTCTTGTGGGGTTGGTAGTCGTATCGCGCCAGGGTCGCGGACCGTTTGGCGACAAGTTTGCCGGTATCGCTGCATTCAAATTCGCTGCGCTCCACCAACCCATAATCGCGGT
>JAQGLQ010000334.1 GCA_028292785.1 Noviherbaspirillum sp.
TATCAACCTCCCGGGAATCAGTGGTTTCGGCGCCCTGGACATTTTACGCAAAGATCCGGCGACGGCCCACATTCCAGTCATGGCGCTATCGGCCAACGCCGTTCCACGAGATATCGAGAAAGGTCTGGAGGCCGGGTTCTTCCGCTATCTCACCAAGCCAATCAAGGTGAAGGAATTCATGGACGCACTCGATGTCGCGCTGCAGTTTGCTGCTGAAACTCATCCGGCGGTAAATAGCGTGGTAGGCGTGCAGGCGGCGATCAGCGCCGTCGGGACACAGTAAGATAGGCAGCAAGACGGCAACCCCGCGCGACGGTCCGCGGAGGACTCAATTTTAGGTAGAACGCTATGCTAGAACACTCCGAAATACTGAATGCCCGCATCCTGATCGTTGATGATCAGGATGCCAATGTGAAGCTGCTTGAACAGATGCTGCGCAATGCCGGGTATCTGAACTTCACTTCGACGCGCGATCCGCGGACGGTTTGCACATTGCATGCGGAACACCGCTACGATCTCATTCTCCTCGACCTGCAAATGCCCGAAGTCGACGGTTTCCAGGTCATGGAAGGTCTGAAGCAGATCGAGACCGGCGGCTACCTTCCGGTGCTGGTGATCACGGCGCAGCCTGCTCACAAGCTGCGTGCGCTGCAGGCTGGCGCAAAGGATTTCGTCAGCAAGCCGTTCGACTTGGTCGAGGTGCGTACGCGTATCTACAACATGCTTGAAGTTCGCCTGCTATACAGGAAGCTGGACAATTACAACAAGACGCTCGAGCAGGCAGTTCAGGACCGTACAACCGAACTGCGGGAGAGCGAGGCGCGGTTCCGAAGCTTTACGGAATTGTCGTCGGATTGGTATTGGGAACAGGACGCTCAGGGTAAATTCATCCGATGCTCCGGGCCTGTATTCGACATGCTCGGGATCGAGGAAGATGCAGTACATGGCGCGGCCGCGGTGTTTCCTGGCGGGTGGAACGCGGCCGAGAGGGAGTTGCTGAATGCAAATATCGCTGCTCGCCGGCCATTCCTCGATTTCGTCTATAGCCGCACCAGTGCTGACGGGACCACCCAATATCTGCAAGTGAGCGGAGAACCGATGTTCGACTCCGATAGCCGTTTTATCGGCTACCGCGGCATCGGCATGGACATTTCTGATCGCATGCGGCCGGGCAAGTAACAACTGCGCCGGGGAACGTCCATCAATATTTCAAATCGGGCACATGCCTGATTACACAGGCATCATGCATATAGTCATCGCGAATGAACCAGTTCACGACATAGCGGCAATTATTCCGAACCCGTTCGGCATTTAGCTTCAGCAGGTATTCTTCAAACAAATGTTTTAGACGAAAAAAAGCCCACAAGCTCTTATGACTTGCAGGCTTTGTCTACCTCATCGACACGGTAACCGAACGTCCAGGAAGAGGCGGCCGGTATTCTTTACGGCGATACGACGGCCGTGCGAGTGCCTGTCATTTCGATGTCGACGCGGCGGTCTGGCTGCAGGCATTCAAGCACCTTGATACTCTGTTTTCCTTCACAGTCGGGCGCTTTGGTCACTGGCTGCGTTTCTCCCTTACCCGTCGCAGTAATACGAGCGGCATCGATATTCTGGCTGACAAGATATTCTTTTACGGTCCGCGCACGGCGTTCCGAAAGGTTCTGGTTGTATTCGGTAGACCCGAAGCGGTCCGTATGGCCGGTAACCGCAATTGTGTCGTACGTCGTACCGTCAAGCTGGCGAACCAGGGTGTCGAGCATGGTTCTTCCTTCCGACTTCAGTACAGCTTGGTCAAACGCGAATAGCGCATCCCCAGAGAAGGATGTCTTCTGTAAGGAAGGCTTTGATGCTGGTTGCGGCGGAAGGGCAGCGATAACAACAGGTGCCGGCTGTGGAGCGGCTATGGCCGCGATTGGGCCTCCGCACGCTTGGCTGGAGTGCGCCGGCGTCCATTCGCTGCTGTGCCAGCACAAACCGGTGCCGCTCATGACAACAGCACCGCCGTTAGAGTCGACCAGAAAACCTTGATTCTCCGATTTATTGGTCTCTGACATTGCGACTGCCGGTATGAGCGTGACTGCGGCAACGGCCGCGAGAATGATTCTTGTAATTGGTTTCATATTATTTCCCTTATTGATTTCGCCCTGGTAAAGTCCCTGAGCGACAGGCCTCATCAAGAACTACGTTGCCTGCGAATGCTGCGCCGGGATAACTCATCTGCTATTTCACGGCCCTTGATGAATGGAGAATACGCACTAAGTCAGTCGTTATCCGTTCGTTACCACACGTACGGTGGCGCTCCAATGAGTGCGATGCCGTTTAGCCGAACGGCTGGGTAGCAACCGGTATCTGCTGCCGAAAGTTGGACGACTCTCGCGCGTCACTCGTCAATCAGAATTGTGCGTAGAATCAAAACCCTTCGATCGTCGCAGAAAGTAGTCATGACCTTAAAGAGTATCTGGATTCTGATCAAAGCCGCGGCCTCGTCCTGGATTGACGATTATGCGCAAAGCATGGGAGCGGCGCTCGCCTACTACACCATGTTCTCGATTGCCCCCTTGTTGCTCATTGTGATTTCGATTGCCGGGCTGATCTTTGGCGCCGAGGCTGCACACGGTGAGATCTTTGCTCAATTGCAGGGACTGATGGGACAGCAGGGGGCCGATGCCGTACAAAGTTTGCTCGAAAGCGTTAGCAAGCCGGCGGAAAGCATCGCCGCCATGGTGGTTGGGACGATCTTGTTGCTGGTTGGGGCAACTACGGTGTTTGGTGAGTTACAGGATTCCCTCGATCGCATATGGCGGGCACCGAAAAGAAACAGAGCCGGCATCTGGAGTCTGTTGCGCGCCCGCCTGTTATCTTTTGGCATGATCATGGGTATCGGCTTTTTGTTAATGGTTTCATTGGTGGTCAGTGCTGCGCTCGCGGCGGTTGGGAAATTATGGGGGCCATTGTTCGCCGACTGGAAAATTCGAGCCAATACGCTTAATTTTATGGTCAGCTTTTTACTATCTATGACCGTCTTTGCAATGATCTACAAGACCATGCCGCGAGCAAGGGTAGACTGGGCGGATGTGTGGATCTGCGCATCTGTAACAGCACTGCTGTTTGCAGTCGGTAAATTTCTGATCGGGCTTTATATCGGTAAAAGCGGAGTGACTTCCGGATTCGGTGCAGCGGGTTCATTGGTGGTCGTGCTCCTCTGGGTGTACTACTCTGCCCAGATATTTCTGTTGGGAGCGGAATTCACTTGGGCTTATGCACTTACTTTTGGATCACGCAAAGAGCAGTCGGTGCCTGCCGCGGCGCCCGTGGTTCCTAGTCAGGCAACACAAAAGCAGCCTGATCAGAATCTGATTGAAGCGAGACAGGCAGCTGCGGCAGAGGAGGTCGACAAAGCCAACGAAAGCGGCATGTCGAAAACGGAGAATTAGCGCAACCTGGAGCGCCTTTTTGCGACTGGGACCGGCACGGATGCGGCCCGCGTTGCTTGTCGCGCAGCCGGGTTCGATGTCTGAGTCATCTGAGAGCAACAGAATCTGTCGTACACGGTGCGGCAGGGCTTTGACGATCGCGAGCGCGTCGGCGCCGTAGATGCCTTCATGTCGGATTGCTGAATAGAGCAGGGCTTGCACGGCCCTTTCCACGGGCGCCCAGGCCGGATCGGTGTCGGGAAAAAAGGACTTTCCCGTGCCTGGCTCGCCTTGAATGCCCGTTCAAGCAGAAATAGGCTAGTGACTTGTTCGGGCAGGCTCAACACGATGACGCTTTTGTCAGGCGGCCTCACGCAGCGTCTTGGCGGCTTCGACCATGTTCTTCAGCGCCGGGATCACTTCTTCCCAGCCGCGCGTTTTCAAACCACAATCCGGATTGACCCAAAGACGCCGGGCCGGAATGCGTTCCGCCGCTTTGCGCATCAGTTGCACGATATGTTCCTGACTCGGGATATTGGGCGAATGGATGTCGTAGACGCCCGGTCCGATTTCGTTCGGATAATTGAAGTTGTCAAAGGCATCCAGCAATTCCATGTCGGAACGGGAGGTCTCGATCGTGATCACGTCCGCATCCATGTCGGCAATCGAGGCAATGATGTCGTTGAACTCCGAATAGCACATGTGTGTATGAATCTGGGTTTCATCCTGCACGCAGTTAGCCGTAATGCGAAAGGATTCCACCGCCCACTGCAGATACTTGTGCCACTGCGACCGGCGCAACGGCAGGCCTTCACGCAGCGCCGCTTCGTCAATCTGGATCACGCGCACGCCGGCCTTTTCCAGATCCAGCACTTCTTCCCGGATTGCCAACGCCAATTGATAGCAGGAGACCGAGCGCGGTTGATCGTCTCGGACAAAAGACCAGTTCAGGATGGTAACCGGCCCAGTCAGCATGCCTTTCATCGGCTTGTCGGTCAGCGACTGCGCATACCTGGTCCATTCCACGGTCATGGCCTTCGGACGACTGATGTCGCCGAACAGGATCGGCGGTTTCACGCAACGCGAGCCGTAGGATTGCACCCAGCCGAACTGGCTGAACGCGTACCCATCGAGCTGTTCACCGAAGTACTCGACCATGTCGTTGCGTTCCGCTTCGCCATGCACGAATACGTCCAGACCCAGCGCTTCCTGCTCGCGCACGCAGCGCGCGATCTCGGCCTGCATTACCGCCTTGTAGGCGGCTTCGTCCATCTCGCCTGCCTTGAACTGGCTTCTGGCCTGGCGAATCGTTGTCGTTTGCGGAAACGAACCAATGGTGGTCGTCGGATAAGCCGGCAGCTTCAGCAAGGCGGCTTGCTTCGCCGCGCGCTGTTCATAGGTGCCAGCGCGCTTGCCCAGTGCAGGGTCGATCCTGGCGATCGCTGCCTTGACCATCGGATTGTGCACACGGGTGGAAGTGCGCCGCTTTTCGATCGCCGCATTGTTCGCTATCAGTGCTTCCTGTGCCGGTACGCGTCCCTGGTTCAGGGCCTTGGCCAGGATGTGCAGTTCGGCCAGCTTTTGCAGCGCAAAGGCTAGCCAGGATCGAATCTCGGCATCCAGTTTCTGTTCGCTGTCCAGATCGACCGGCACATGCAGCAGGGAGCAGGATGGCGCAATCCACAAACGGTTTTGCAAGGCCCGGTGAATCGGCTCCAGCCATTCGAGCGTGGCATGCAGGTCGGTTTTCCAGATATTGCGGCCATTGATCACACCCAGGGACAACACTTTATCGGTCGGCAATTGTTGAATGATCTGCTCTACTTCGGCGCGGGCATTGATGGCATCGATGTGCAAACCCTGTACGGGCAGCTTGCACGCCAAGGCCAGGTTGTCCTGCAATTGGCCGAAATAAGTCGTCAGCAGCAGTTTGACCTTGCCGGCGTTTAATGCCTCATAGGCCGTGTCGAACGCCTGCTGCCATTTGGCATCCAATTCCGTAACGAGCACGGGTTCGTCGATCTGCACCCACTCGATGCCTCGTTCGGCCAACTGATCCAACAGCGCCGCATAGATCGGCAACAGACGCGGCAGCAACGCGAGCTTGTCGGAATCATCCTTGGCCTTGCCCAGCCACAAATAGGTCACCGGCCCGATGATGACCGGTTTCGCTTGCACTCCGAGTTGACGCGCTTCTTCAAGCTGGTCCAGCAGACGGGATGCATCAAGGGAGAATTCGGTCGCGGCGGTAAACTCCGGCACGATGTAGTGATAGTTCGTATCGAACCATTTGGTCATTTCACCGGCATGCACACAACTGCAGGCGGAATCCTTCGCCGAACGGCCGCGGGCGACGCGAAAATAATTGTCGAGCGCGCTTCCTTCGAGACCGCGGACCCGGTCCGGAATATTGCCCAGCATGAAACTCGTATCGAGCACTTGGTCGTAGAATGAAAAATCGCCGACGGGAACGAGATCCAGTCCGGACTGATTTGCCCAGTGGCGTTGACGCAACTGCGCTCCCAACGCTGTCAACTCGTCCCGGGACGACAATCCTTTCCAATAATTTTCCAATGCGAATTTCAGTTCGCGTTTCGCGCCGATGCGAGGGAATCCGAGATTGTGTGTAGTGACCATGATGGAGAACTCCTGAAATGAAGGAATGCATCATAGCCCTTCATATTTATGAAAAATAGTGGCATTATTTCATTGATCCATTACTTTAATTCATAATTGGAAGCATGCTCGAACGCATTCATCTGGCCGTCATCCGCGAAGTAGATCGGCAAGGTTCGCTGACCGCTGCTGCCGATGTGCTCTGCCTGACGCAGTCGGCGCTCAGCCATACCATCAAAAAAATAGAGCAACAACTGGGAACCCCCGTTTGGACAAGAGAGGGGCGCAGCCTGCGCTTGACGCAGGCAGGCCAATATTTACTGGGTTTGGCCAATCGTCTGCTACCGCAACTGGAACATGCGGAACAACGCATGCGGCAATTTGCGGAAGGTCAGCGCGGTACCTTGCGCATAGGTATGGAATGCCATCCCTGCTACCAGTGGTTGCTCAAGGTCGTATCGCCTTACCTGACCAGTTGGCCGGACGTGGATGTGGACGTCAAACAGAAATTTCAGTTCGGTGGTATCGGCGCCTTGTTCGGCTATGAAATCGATATTCTCGTCACGCCGGACCCGTTGCACAAACCTGGATTACGCTTCGAGCCTGTCTTCGACTATGAGCAGGTGCTGGTCGTGAGCCGGCAGCATCGGCTGGCCGGGCAATCCTATGTCTTGCCTAAACAACTTTCCGAGGAAATTCTCATCACCTATCCAGTCGAGATCGAGCGACTCGATATTTACAATCAATTTCTTTTACCTGCCGGATATACGCCCAAGAAACACAAGGTGATCGAGACCACCGACATCATGTTGCAGATGGTGGCAAGCGGCCGCGGCGTGGCGGCCTTGCCCGGCTGGCTGGTCGCAGAATATGCCGAGAAGGTAGCCATCAGTTCGGTTCGCCTGGGCCGGCACGGCATCGCCAAGCAGATCTTTTTAGGGGTTCGGGAGACGGACGCAGGCATCGATTATCTGAAGGCATTCGTCGAACTCGCACGCCATCCCGACGGGACATTTCAACGCACTGCTGTGGTGTAGTAGTTCCGACTTCCGTTTGCTCTTACCTCTGGATCGCTTGATTGTTAATAGGCCCTAGGAGCCGGATTTGTTTTGCGTGTCGTTTGTGATACAGTTCGACCTGCTTTTTAGACAAAAACGCAGGCAGGTGTGGTCGAAAGCGTGCTCGTTGCGCAAGTCTTTGGTTTTAAATGATGAAAGGGACTGCAAAGCCGTTTACGCTAGCTCGATCCCGACCCCCGCCTCCCTGTTCCAAAGAA
>JAQGLQ010000352.1 GCA_028292785.1 Noviherbaspirillum sp.
CGCGATGCTCGTGATGGATCATCGATACCTCGGTGCGCGGATCTGTCGAAAGCTCATGTTCGCTCTTCCAGGACGGCAGCCAGTATTCGCAGTCCTCGGTGAACAGCGCGATCCAGTCGTCCCAGCGCTGCTCGTCGAGGAAAGCGCCTTCGCGGTACAGCAGGTCCGCGACCTCGTTCAGTTGCGTGGAGTCCATATCACTCTTCTCCTTTCGCCATCATGCGGGCCCATTGGCGATACATGCCGTGATACAGCATTTCGTCATGGATATCGTCGCTGCAGGCGACCGGTTCGATGCCGAGCGCGCGGGCTTCGTCGTCGGCACCGTGGTGGACGCGGGTCATGCCGCGATCGTAGCCGTGTTCATTCGCGGGACTCGCTTCGAGGCCGACCTGCATGCCTTCGAAGATCGCGAGATCGTCGGGCGTAGCCAGGCCGCTGCCGCTGAAGAAATCCTCGAAGCGCCGGATGCGCCGCGCCCGCGCATCGGGCTTCTCGCCGCGCGGGGCGAAGCAATAGCTCTTGACCTCGGTGACGCCGGCCGACACCGGGCGGATCACGCGGATCTGGGTCGAGTTCTGATCCATGAACTGGACGTTGGGGAAGATCGCCAGGTTGCGGTTGCGGTTGACCATCCAGTTGGCGCGCACCTCCCCGACCCGTGCGGCGATGGCCTCGCGCTCGGGCCACAGCAGCTGCTCGGTCGGCGCCGTGCTGGAAAACCAGAACAGGGTATGGCCGTTGGTGAGGTCGTACCAGCCGGCCTTGCTGTCGAGCCGCGCCTTGGCGCTGAAGCCCGAGCGCAGTTCCTCGGGTTTGCCGGTGGCTTCCGCGCGTACGCTGCGCTGCTTCAGTACCCGTACATAGTTCTGGTGCACCGTGGTGAAGTGATAGCCGTCGACGCCGTTCTCCAGTTGCAGCTTCCAGTTGCCGCGATAGCGATAGGAAGTATTGCCGCCGACGACCTCGATGCCGTCGGGCGACTGGTCGATCAGCACATCGAGGAATGCGGCGGTCGGCCCGAGATGTTCCTTCAGCGGCGGCACGTCGGCGCTCAGGCTGCCGAACACGAAGCCGCGGTATTGTTCGACCACGGGCAGCGCGTGCAGGTCGTGCGAAACCTGGTCGAAGGCATCCGAATAGGCGCCGCTCTCGTGGTCCTTGATGTGGACATTCTTGCCTTCGGCGTTGAAGGTCCAGCCGTGATACGGGCAGACGATCGCGCGCTTGTTGCCGCGCTCGGTGCGGGCGAGCGCGGTGCCGCGGTGCGGGCAGGCATTGAGGAAGGCCCTGATCGCGCCGTCCTGGGTTCGCGTCATCAGGATCGACTTGCTGCCGATCTTCGTGGTCATGAAATCGTTCGGGGCCGGCAGCTGGCTTTCGTGCGCGAGATATACCCATCCGCCTTCGAAGATCTGCTTGAGTTCGCGCTCGAACAGCTCTTCGTCGGTGAAGATATCGCGCGACACCGTGAATCGGCCATCGCGGACCCGGTCCTTTATCCGCTTGCTGAATGCGTCAGGTTTGTGCATGGGAAAAGTCCATAATTGACGTGTTTACTGGTGTTCTTTAATGGTGCTGAGGGAGTGCATGTCCGATGCGTTCGATCGCGGTCGGACATGCTCGTCGCTCCTGGCAGAGGGAGGGAAGGTTCCCGGATGTTTTAAGCTTCTTCAATCAATTCGCCACCGCCCCCGACGTCTTCACCACCTCGGCCATCTTCTTGATCTCGCTGCGCAGATAAGACGAAAACTCGGCAGGCGATTTGTTGACGATCAGTTCCTGACCCACATCGAGCATCTTCTTCTTCAACTCCGGATCAGCGACGATGGCCGAGATTTCGCGGTACAGCCGATCGACGATGGGCGCCGGCGTTCCCGCCGGGGCGAGCATGGCGAACCATGCCTCGATCGCGTAGCCGGGCACGCCGGCCTCGGCGATGGTGGGCACTTCGGGCATGGCCTGCGAGCGCTGATCGCCGGTGACGCCCAGCGCGCGCAGCCTGCCCTGCTTGATGAAGGGCTGGGACGAAGCGATGCTGGCGAACATCAGCTGGATCGAGCCGCTTACGAGGTCGGTCTGCGCGGCGCCCGCGCCCTTGTAAGGTACGTGCACCAGCTTGGCGCCGGTCTGTGTGCTGAACAGCTCGCCGGCCAAGTGGGGCACCGTGCCGCTGCCCGACGAACCGAAGTACAGCGTCCCCGGCTTGCTCTTGCCCAGCGCGATCAGTTCCCGCAGATTGTTGACCGGCACTGATGCGTTGGCCACCAGCACGTGCGGGCTGCGCGCGACCAGCGTGATCGGCGCGAAGTCCTTCATGGTGTCATAGGAAAGCTTGCTGTAGAGACTGACGTTGGTGGCGATGCCGTTGGTCGCGAACAGCAGTGTGTGGCCGTCCGGCGCGCTGCGCGCCACATGCTCATAAGCGATATTGCCGCCCGCGCCGGGGCGCGCCTCGACCACGACGGGTTGCCCGAGCCGCTCGGACAATCGTTGTCCGATGCTGCGGGCAACGGCGTCGGTGCCCCCTCCCGGAGGAAAAGGCATGACCAGACGGATCGCCCGCTCGGGATAGGTTTGCGCGACGGCGCTGCCGCCGATGCACAGCATGCCGGCGCCGAGTGCGAGGCAGGTGATCCTGCGAAGTTTGTTCATGGCGTCTCCTCCATGTTTTTAGTTGGTTGAAATTCTTGCGGTTTTATTCTTTTGGAAAACCCTGGCCGCCGGCCAGCGTTCCGGCGGTGCGGATCGCGGCCGCCATGCTGCGATGATCGGCGATGCCCTGTCCGGCGATATCGAACGCCGTACCATGCGCTACCGAAATGCGCAGGAAAGGCTCGCCGAGGATCACCGCGCAATTGCCGTCAAAGCGCCAGGTCTTTACGGCGATATGGCCCTGGTCGTGGTAATGCGCGATCACGCAGTCGTAAGCGCCTTCGGTACATAGCCGGAACAGCGAGTCGGGCGATACCGGTCCCTGGGCATCGATGCCGAGTTCGCGCGCGGCCTCGATCGCCGGGCCGATCTCCTGGCGCTCTTCGTCCCCGTAAGCATGTGGATTGATGCCGGCCACGCCGATCCTCGGCGCGGGGACGCCCCATGATTTCAGCGACTCGTCGATGAGGCGGATCAGGCGCAGGATCTCGTCCTTGCGCAGGTGGCCGAACACATCGCGCAGCGGAATGTGGTCGGTCAGGTGCACCACGCGCAACGGCCCGGTGATCAGGAACAAATAGGTGGTCGCGGCGGCCGCGGCGGCGGATGCGCCTCCGAGGCGGACCGCTTCGCTATTGGTGGGGCCTTTCACCGCCGCTTGCACGAGGCCGTCGCGCGCAAGGCCGGTCGTGATGTTCCACCATTCGGTCACGGCCCGCCCGCAGGCGGCGGAAACCTTGCCCGTTGTGATGGCGTCCGGTTGCAGCGTGCCGGGATCGAGCACATCGAGGCAGCCCGGCTCGAAGCGCGCATCCTCGAAGCGCGAGATTGCGCGCACCGTCAGCGGCGCCTTGGCAAGCGCGACCGTGTCGCGCACCACCTGAGCATCGCCCACCAGCAGCTGGCGTGCCGGACCCACACCCTCGGCCAGCGCCTTGATCACTACTTCAGGGCCGATCCCGCAAGGGTCGCCTATCATCGTCGCTACGATGGGATTGGGTTTCATTGTTTCGCTCCTGTTATGACACTGTCAGTTCAGCCAGGCCCAGGCCGGTGACCCAGGCTTCCATCGGTTCATACGCCAGCACCTTGCCGCGGCAGCCGGGCATGGCGCCCATTGCCACCATCCAGTTGCGCAGCTCGAACGCGCCGT
>JAQGLQ010000388.1 GCA_028292785.1 Noviherbaspirillum sp.
GACAACTATGTGCATTTCGTCCAGGACCCGTTCGACATCGGCAACCTGGTGCGCTCCTATGTCAAATGGGAGTATTCGCTCCCATCCGGGGTCGTCGCCAAGGAAGCATTGCGGCGCGGCCACACCATGATGCAAAGCGATCCGCCCGGCCCGGTGTACATGACCCTGCCGCGCGAAACGCTGGCCGAGAGTTGGGATGCGACGCGGATCAAGGATTATCCCGAGGCGCGTTACGGCGCGGTTGCAGGCGGCGGCGTCGATCCCGCCACCGCGCGGCGCATCGCCGATCGCCTGCTTGCCGCGCGCGACCCGATCGTGGTCACGGCTTACCTCGGCCGCAAGCCGGAAGCCGTGGCGGCGCTCGATGCGCTTGCGCGCGAGTGCGGCATCCGCGTGTTCGAATTCAATCCGATGTATCTGAACATTCCGCGCGATTCGCCGTGCTTCGCCGGCCACGATCCCAAGTCCGCCATCGCCGAGGCCGATCTTGGCCTGCTGCTCGATGTCGATGTGCCATGGCTGCCGCAATACGTGGCGGATAATCCGGCGCTGGAATGGATTCATGTCGACGTCGATGCGGTCAAGAAGGACTTTCCGATGTGGGGCTTTCCGACCGATATGCGGATCCAGGGCGATTGCGCGACCGTGCTGACGCAGGTGCTCGAAATCGTTCGCGCCACGGCCGACGCCGGGTTTCGCGAGCGGGCGCAAGCGCGCGTCGCGGCCTGGGAAAACAGGCACGCGGACCGGAGCCGGCGCAACGCGGCCGCGCGTGCGAAGCCCGGCGAAGTCGGCGCGATGTCGCCCGACTATGTGTGCGCCGCGCTGAACGAGGTGATGGGCCAGGACGACATTCTCGTCAACGAGGCGATACGCAACACGCCTTCGGTGCTCAATCAGATCGAGCGCACCATGCCGCAGACGTATATCGGGCTCGCCGGCGGGGGTCTCGGATTCAGCGGCGGCATGGCGCTGGGCGTGAAGCTCGCGCGGCCCGGCGCCAGGGTGGTGCAGATCATCGGCGATGGCGGCTTTCATTTTTCCAATCCGACCGCGGTATATGCGGTTGCCCAGCAATATCGCTTGCCGGTTTTCACGGTGGTGCTCGACAACGGCGGATGGCAGGCGGTCAAGGAAGCGGTGCTGCGGGTCTATCCGGACGGCGCGGCGGCGGCCATGAATGATTTTCAGGCGCGGCTTGCCGGCGAGCGGCGCGACTTCGCGCAGGTGGCCGCCGCATTCGGCGCTCATGCGGAAACCGTTGACGACCCCATGCAGCTGGCCGAGGCGATCAGGCGGTGTCTTGCCGCGCTCGATGCGGGGCAGGCGGCGGTGCTGTGCGCGCGCGTAACGCAACTCTGAAAGCGCAACTCTGAAAGGATTCTTACAAGACTCCACCCATGGAGCGATGTGCCTTTACGACGAATTACACAGGAGACAACCAGATGACACGCAGCAAAGCGCTACTCGGCCTGTTGACCATTGCCCTATCCGCGCTGGCCGCGCCTTCCGGACAGGCGCAGAACAGTTATCCGACCAAACCGATCCGCCTCATCGTCGGCTATGCGGCCGGCGGCGGCACCGACCTGATCGCCCGCGTCATCGCGGGCAGGATGTCCGAAGGCCTGGGACAGCCGGTGGTGATCGAAAATAAACCCGGCGCGCAATCGATCATCGCCGCGCAATATGTGGCGAAGGCTGCTCCCGACGGCTACACGCTGCTGCTGGGACCGAGCGGACCGATGTCGATGAACCCGGCGCTGTACGCCAAGCTGCCTTATTCGCCGACGCAGGATTTCGCGCCGATATCGCTGGTCGGCAGCTTTCCCCTGATCCTGGTGGTGTCGCAAAACAATCCGGCGAAGTCGGTGCAGCAATTGGTCGATTTCGCCAAGGCCAATCCGGACAAGTCGAATTACGGTGCCAGCGCGGCGCCGTTCCAGCTTGCCGCCGAAATGTTCAAGCTCAAGACCGGCACCAAGTTCCAGTACATCGGTTACAAGGGCAGCAATGAATCGGTCAACGCGGTCGCATCCGACGAGATCACCATGACCCTGGCCGATCCGCCACCGCTGGTGGGTCAGGTCAAGTCGGGCCGCTTGCGCGCGCTGGCAGTGACAGCGCCGAAGCGGCATCCCGCATGGCCCGATCTGCCGACCATGATCGAAGCAGGCTTCCCGGAAATGGATATCGTGCTTTGGGTCGGCTTTCTCGCGCCGGCCGGAACCCCGGCGCCCATCGTCAAGCGCTTGCAGGAAGAGGTGGCGCGCGTCATCAATCTGCCCGATGTGCGCGAGCGTCTTGCCGGGCTCGGTGTCGATCCGGCGAGCAGCACGCCGGAGGAATTCGGGCGCATGATCGCTACCGACATCGCGAAATGGACCGCCGTCGCGAAGGCGGCCAACATCAAGGCGGATTGATCGGCTCGACATTTCTTTCGTAAAACAAGTCCATGCCCGCCATGGACGTGCCGCGCAATTCCGCGTGCGGTGCGCATGGGCTTTACCTTGAACTTTTCCGCGCAGGTCTTAATCTTGACGTGCGGACTATCGAAATTGAAGTCCCGTCGCATCCTCACCGCGCCACGCAGCGCGCATTTTGTCTTAATGTGATCCGGTTCGGACCGGTTCGCCGTCCTTCCATGAAACCGAGCCGCCCGCACGGCCGTTTTGAAACTCCCGACAACCCGACGCATCGGGCCGGCTCCGGTGCCGGGCTGCATTATCAGGACAAGCTCTACCAAGGCGCCGCCGACATTCTCGAGCGGATGGAAGAAGGCTTCATGCTGGTCGATGCCGACTGGCGGATCCTGTATGTCAATGCCGCCGGCGAACGCATGAGCGGCGTATCGCGCGATCGCCTGATCGGAAGGGACCACTGGGAGGCGTATCCTGCGGCGCGCGGGACGATGGTCGAGCAGCAATACCGTCATGCGATGATCCATCGCGTGACGATCCGCTTCGAGCATTACTATGCGCCGTATGGTCGCTGGTTCGCCAGCGGCGCATCGCCGGTAGGGGAGAGCGCTCTGCTGCTGCACGCGATCGACATTACCGAGCGCAAGCGCGCCGAAGAAAATGCATGCATCGGCGATCTACCCGGCCGTATGAACATCGACAATGGCGAGGAAGGGTTTTATGCAGTGCGGCCGGTGTTCGATTCGGGAGGTATCGCCGTCGATTTCGAAATCAACGATTGCAACCGCCGGGGCGCGGAATTTTTCGGCAGACGACGCGCCGATATGATCGGGCAAAAAATTTCGGCCTTGTATGCCGGGGCCAGCGTGCGCCGATCGATCAAGACCTTGCAGGAAGCGATGGAGCATGGACTTTACGAAGACGATATCGAAGTGCTTCCGGGCAGTCCGCTGCGGATGCAATGGGCGCGCTGCAGGATCGTTCATTCGGATGGGATGCTGGCGGTGACGCTGCGCGACATCAGCGCGATCAAGGCGCATGTGCGGGAGCTGGAAAGGCGCGGCAACGAAGATGTGCTGACCGGTCTGCCCAACCGCTACTGGGCGCAGTGCTATCTGCCGCAAGCCATCGAGCGCGCGGCAAAAAGCGGCGCCGAGCTCGCGGTTCTGTTCATCGACCTCGATGGCTTCAAGGCGGTCAACGATACGTTCGGCCATGCCGCCGGCGATGAATTGTTGCGCATCGCCGCGCGTCGGATGATGCTCGCGGTACGTCCGCGCGACAAGGTCGTCAGGTACGGGGGCGACGAGTTCGTCATCATTCTCGAAAGCCTTGCGGATCGGCATGACGCCGAACAGGTGGCAGCCCGCGTGCTGCAGGCCTTCAGAATGAATTTCATGCTGCCGCAGGGCATATGCTCGATCGGCACCTCGATCGGCGTCAGTTTTTTTCCGGCCGATGGCGGAGATGCCGATACACTCCTGCGCAACGCCGATTCCGCGATGTATGCGGCAAAGACCGGCGGCAAGAACGGCTGCCGTTTCTTCGATCCGGATTTTTACGATGGCGCGCGGGCGCGAAGCGAGCGCATCGCGGAATTCCGCCAGGCGCTCGAGCTCGACCAGTTTGAAATGCGTTATCAGCCGCGCATCGATCTGGCGCGCGGTGTGCTGACGGGCGCCGAGGCATTGGTGCGATGGCGGCATCCTGACCGCGGCTTGGTGGCGCCCCATGCCTTCCTTCCGCTCGCCGAAGAGACAGGCGACATTCTGCGCCTGGGCGAACTGATCATCGACAAGGTGTGCGCGCAGCTCTCCTGCTGGCGCCGCGAGGGCGGCGATCCATTTCCGGTATCGATCAACCTGTCGCCGCAACAGTTCGATCAGACCGATCTGGCGGGCATCTTTTCGGCGTCCTGCGCAACGCACGATATCGAGCCGCGCATGATCGGGATCGAACTGAACGAGCGGGCGATGATGGGCGAAAGCCGCCGTGTTCCGCATGCGCTCGAGGACCTGCATCGAATGGGAATGAAAATTCTGGTCGATGACTTTGGAGCCGGCTATGCGTCGCTGCCGCAATTGCAGCGGCTGAAAGTGGATGTACTGAAGGTGGGCAGGATCTTCACCGCTGAAATACACCGCTCCGAGAATGCGCACGCTATCTTCGATGCGATCATCTCGATGGCCCATGCGCTGGGCATGCGGGCACTGGCGCAAGGGGTCGAGAACGGAGAGCAGGTCGGCATCCTCGAAGCGCTCGGCTGCGACGAGATGCAAGGCTTCCTCATTTCACCGCCGTTGCCTGCCGAGGAATTATGTCGCCACGGCGGCGAGCTCAAAGTGCCTTTTTCATCTGGGTCCGGCGCTCATGGGTGGAGGTAACGGCAAAGCCGAGCCGTTGCGCGATCAGGAGCATCCGCGCATTGTTGAGCGATATGTCAACAAAGGCGTTTTTGTAGCCCGCCTGTTGCGCCGCCTTGACGGTGGCCTCAAATAACAGCGCCCCGGCCTTCCTGCCCTGCCAAGGGTCGGCGATGACCACCGCGAGTTCGCAATGCTTTTCCTGCGACATCGGGCAGTACTCGGCCAGGCCGATCAGTTCGTCCGCCGCGGTTAACACCAGCACGCTGTCCGCCAGAGAGCAAGACCGTCGCAAATAATGTTGCCCCATGGCGTCGATCGTGTCCGCATTGAGCGGACTCCACCCGCGTGACAGACAGGTCTGTGCCGACAGGCCGCCGAGGAATTTCAGCAAAGCGGCGCGATCGATGTGGCGGAGTTTCCTCGCGGTTGCCGGGACGCCGCCCGACAGGGTCATCGCGATATCCGTGCTGCGGCTGGTTTTCCCTCCATGCGCGAAACCCGCCCGCGCAAAAGGAAAATAGGCCGCCGTGCCCAGCGCACGGAATCGCGGCTGCCCGGAAAGCTTCAGAAGATATGCTTTGTAATGCGGAACCATGCGCCGCATGCAGTAGCCGATCATGGATTTGCCTCCGGCGCCAACGGCCCAAAGCTTCTTTCCATCCGCTGGTAGTTATACAAGAACGACGTCGACACATGGACGAAGTCGAAGTGTTTCACCAGTTTGAGCGATCGTCCGTTATCCTTCGCGATCAAGGCGACCGCTTTGTTGAATCCGAAGTTCCTGGCCGCACCGATGGTGCTTCCGAGCAGCTGTTTGCCTGCCTTCTTTTCCTGCCAGTGGTCGGCGATCACGAGGCAGATTTCGCAGTCCCCGGTTGTCGAGTCCTCGTCTTTCATTTGATGAAAGCTCGCCAGGCCGATCAATCTGTTTTTAGCGGTCATGACCAACAGGCCGTCCGTGGCGGAGGGCAGTGCCCCGATGTGCGCGTTCGCGCGCAGGTGGCTTGCTTCCGGCGTAAGCACGCGCCACCCGCGGGATAGAGAAGTCAAGCGCGATAACCCCTGCAGAAATTCGATCAAGGCGGAGCGATCGCCTGGCCTGAGTTCCCTGATAGTGGCCGGAGTGCCGTCGGCCAAGATTGCGATCTTGTACGGGACCCGCCTCAGCTCACCCGTGCGCGGAACGAAATTCGCCTTGCCCATCCAGGGCGCAACCAACAGATGCCCTTGGCCGCCAACCCTGCGAAAAGGCAGTCCGGTCGAACGATGCGGAAAATATGGCTGACGAAGAGAACGCGCGCCGTGTGTGAAATGACCGATCATGTTTGTCCCGGGCTGCGTAAGGTGGAGGAAGCCAACTTATAGGATGAGTGTCGAATCATCCTCATAGGTTCACGCGGCAGACCTGCTAAGTCTGGCAGGCCGCATGCGGCCCGCGCAGAGCAGCGCGATGCGCTTTTGATCACTTTTCATCTGTTACAAATTCTGCCTAAAGTCGGCGGTGCCGCAGTCGTTACCGATAAAGACCCCGAACAAATTCCAGTGAACCGTCGCAGGGCAATGCATGGGTTTTTATTTAATGAATCAGGATGAAATGAAGTTCTCTCATTTGAAAACCGGATCGCGGCACGACGCGCACCGGCACTCCGCGGTCCGTGCTGACGAGCGCGCGGACCCCACTCACCTGAACCGCTTCTCGGGCTGGTCACGCCGGCCGGCGATGCAACGGAACTAGCGCAAACGTCACCGTATTTTCATTGGAACGGCGTGTATGTCCCATCGCCCGATAAACATGTCGAAATCAAACGAATTTTTTCCAGAGTTGGCCGGCATGAATGACCGGCTACGACAGTGCGGCACAGCCACCGATGGCCATGACCGCAGTGTTGCCGAAGAGGCCTTGCGCGAAAGCGAAGCGAAGCTGAAGTCGATCTTCGAATACAGCCCGGAATGCGTGAGCGTGGTTACGCTCGATGGCGTATTTTTGGAAATCAATCCGGCTGGTCTCGCGCTGATCGAATGCGGGCAGAAAGACCTGGCGGTCGGTCAGCCGGTGCTCGACCTCGTTTATTCCGACGACCGCGCGGTCTATCTTGCACAGCATCGCGAGGCATGTGCGGGCCAGGGCGGCGTGGCACAGCTGCGCATCGTCGGCGCAAAAGGAAGCATGCGATATCTCGAATCGCATTCGGTGCCGATGCGCAATGGCAGCGGCAAGGTGGCTTCGGTACTCAGCGTCTGGCGCGACGTGACCGAGCGCAAGAAAGCGGAGGATGCGATCCGCCAAACCGAAACCAGATTCCGCGAAATGGCGAGCAAGATCCAGGACGTGTTCTATGATTTCGATACCGTCGCCAATCGCATCATCTACGTCAACCCCGCCTACGAGAAGGTGTGGGGACGTTCCCGCGAAAGCCTGTATCTCGATCCCACTGCTTACATGCAGGCCATCCATCCGGACGACGCACCGTCGGTCCGCCTCTTGCATCAGTCACAAGACGGGGGCGACACGATCGACCTCGAATACCGCATCGTGCGTCCCGACGGCAGCATCCGCTGGATAAACGATATTACCTATCCGGTGCTGTCCAGCGACGGCCGCGTCGTGCGCGTGGTAGGCACGGCACGCGACATCACCGAAAACAAGCGGGCGACGCTGGCGCTGATGCGTTCCAACCGGGCGCTGCAGATGCTCAGCCGTACCAACGAAGCGATGAGCCGAGCGGAAAGCGAAAGCGAGCTCCTGTCGCGGATATGCCGCCTGGCTCTGGACGTCGGCGGCTATCGCGTGGCCTGGGTGGGCTATGCGCAGAATGACGAGGCCAAGAGCGTCAAGGTGATGGCGTTTGCCGGCGACGAAATGGACGCCGCATACGTCGGCAGCCTCAGGCTCAGCTGGTGCGAGCATGGCGAGTCCGGCAAGGGGCCGGTGGGCCGCACCATACGCAGCGGCATGTCGAATGCGATGGAGGACATCACCCGGACCACGCACTTCGCTCCCTGGCTGGCGGCGGCGCAGGCGCGCGGCTACCGCGGCGTCATCAATCTGCCCTTGCGCAACAAGGACGCTACCTTCGGCGTGATGGTGCTGTATGCGCACGGCATGCTCACCGCGTCCGACGACGAGATCAAGCTGCTGCAGGAACTGGCCGACGACGTCGCTTTCGGCATCGGCAACCTTCGCTCGCAGGAAGAACGGCGGCGCATCCAGGCCGCTGTGCTGGAGGCCGATGCGCGCATTCGCGACCAGGCCTCGCTGCTCGACAAGGCCCAGGACGCGATCATTGTCAGGGGCATCGATCGCCGCATCCTGTTCTGGAACAAGGGCGCCGAGCGTCTCTACGGCTGGACGCCGGAAGAGGCGCTCGGCGCTCCCATCGATGCCCTGTTCCGCGATGATCCCACCGCCTACGGCGAAGCCACCCGCGCGGTGCGCGAACTGGGTGAATGGAGCGGCGAAATCACCCAGCAGCGCAAGGATGGCAGCACGTTGACCGTCGAGAGCCGCTGGACCCTGGTGCGCGATGCGCAGGGCAGGGCGCAATCCATCCTCACCATCAATACCGATATCACGCTGCGCAAGAAGGCCGAGCGCGAAATCCAGCACCTGGCCTTCTACGATCCGCTGACCGCGCTGCCGAACCGGCTGCTGCTGCTCGAGCGCCTGCGCCAGGCGCTCGCCATCAGCAGCCGCAGCCGGCATATGGGTGCGCTGCTGTTCATCGACCTCGACAACTTCAAGACGCTGAACGATACGCTCGGCCACGACAAGGGCGACCTGTTGCTGCAGCAGGTCGCGCAGCGCCTGATTGCCTGCGTGCGCGAAAGCGACACTGTGGCCCGCCTCGGCGGCGATGAGTTCGTGGTCATGCTGGAGGAACTGAGCGAAGATCCGTATACTGCAGCGAACCAGGCCAAGGCGGTCGGCGAAAAAATCCTCGCTGCCTTCAACCGGCCTTACCAAGTCGCCTGTTACGACCATCACACCACGCCGAGCATCGGCGCCACCCTGTTCAGTGACGAGCTCAACGATGTCGATGATCTGCTGAAGCGGGCGGATCTGGCCATGTACCAGGCCAAGGCGGCCGGCCGCAATGCGATCCGCTTCTTCGACCCCGCGATGCAGGCGGTCGTCACTGCCCGCACCGCGCTCGAGGCCGACTTGCGGCTGGCCCTGCAGAACCAGGAATTTTTTCTCCATTACCACCCGCAGCTGAGCGCCGACGACCGAATCGTCGGCGCCGAGGCCTTGCTGCGCTGGCGTCATCCGGCGCGCGGCATGGTGTCGCCCGTCGATTTCATCCCGCTGGCCGAGGAAACCGGCCTGATTCTTCCGCTCGGCCGCTGGGTGCTTGAAACCGCCTGCAGGCAGCTGGTCGCGTGGAGCGCACGTCCGGCCTTTGCGCATCTCAGCATCGCGGTGAACGTCAGCGCGCGGCAATTCCGCCATCCGGAGTTCGCGGAACAGGTGCTGGCATTGCTCGACGACACCGGCGCCGAGCCGCGCAAGCTCAAGCTGGAGCTGACCGAAAGTTTGCTGGTGGACAGCCTCGACGATACGATCGTCAAGATGAGCGCGCTGAAGGCCCGGGGCGTCGGTTTTTCGCTCGACGACTTCGGCACGGGTTACTCGTCGCTTTCCTATCTCAAGCGTCTACCGCTCGACCAGCTGAAGATCGACCAATCGTTCGTGCGGGACGTGCTGACCGATTCGAACGATGCCTCCATCGCCCGCACCATCGTTGCGCTTGCCCACAGTCTCGGACTGTCAGTGATCGCCGAGGGTGTGGAAACCGAAGCGCAGCGGAATTTTCTTGCCGCTCACGGCTGCGACGCCTACCAGGGATACTGGTTCAGCCGTCCTCTGCCGATAGCGGAGCTGGAGCGGTTCATGCAGGATTTCCGGTCGAATCGCATGGCGCCGTAATGTGCAGGCGCGGCCAAGCCGGGCCATGCCTCTCCCTTCCTGTCTTGCAACTAGATCGGGCTCGCCCTGTCTAAAAATGCATTCTTGCATTGCGTTAACGACCTTCGCCGGCACCGGCTGATCAGGCTTTCCCGCAATGTTCCATTGCGACAGGAAGGGACTGTTCATGTTTTTCAGCGGTGTCGGCGTTGCTACGCCTTCCAGGCGATATACGAAGGAAGAATGCTGGGAGGCGTTCCTGCAATCGGAGTGGTTTCATCGCCTGAGCCCGCGCGCTCACGCGATAGCGAAGACGGTGCTGTTGCGCGACAACGGCATCGAAGCACGCCGCCTCGCGGTCGCATCCCTTGATGAAGTATTCCGTATCGATCCCGACACGCTGGGCAAGCGCTTTGCCGACAATGCGCCGCTGCTGGCCAGCACGGCCGCTGCCGCGGCGCTGGAGCGCGCCGGCCTGGCGGCAAACGATATCGATGCGGTGGCCGTCAGCACCTGCACCGGCTATCTGTGCCCGGGCTTGAGCGGTTACGTCGTCGAAGCACTGGGATTGCGCCAGGATACGCAGGGCTTTGATCTGGTCGGTCAGGGTTGCGCCGCCGCCCTGCCGAACATGCGGCTGTGCAGCGCCCTGCTGGAATCGGGACAATGCCGTCATGTGCTGTCGGTCTGCGTGGAGGTATGCAGTGCGGCCATGTATCTCGATGACGATCCGGGCGTGCTGGTCAGCGCCTGCCTGTTCGGCGACGGGGCCGGGGCGGCCGTGCTGTCGCGCCGGCCGGTCGGCGGCGCGCGGCGGGTCGAATGGAAGGATGGCGAATCGCTGGTCGACCCGGCGCGGCGGCATGCGCTGCGCTTCGAACAGCGCGACGGCATGCTGCGAAATATCCTGACCCGCGATGTGCCCTGGCTCGCCGCCGAACATGCGCACGAGGTGTTGCAGACGGTGCTGCTGCGTGCCGGCATCGCCAGCGGCGCAATCGATAACTGGATCATGCATGCCGGCGGCCGCGACGTGCTGGCCGCGCTGCAAAAGAAATTCGGCATCACGGGGGCGGATTTGCGCTATAGCGCCGCGATGCTGCGCGAATACGGCAACCTGAGCAGCGCCTTCGTCTATTTTGTGCTGCAGGCGGCGCTGAACGATGAAGCCGACGGCGGAAACTGGTGGCTGTCGTCATTCGGCGCCGGTTTCAGCTGTCATGGCGCGTTGCTCAGCGTCGCCTAGCGGGCCGCGCTGGCTTCTCATGACGACCGTTTTTCCTCGCCAGCTCGCGCCCGAGACGCTCGACGGCCTCGCCGAGGACGATCCGCGCGCCATCGGTTCGCGACGCGACCTGCGGCGCATCAACCGCATCATGGGCGCAGCCGGCATCATCGCCGATGCGATCGGGCCGCTCGACCGCGCGCCGCGGCGCATCCTCGAACTTGGCGCCGGCGACGGCAGCCTCATGCTGCGCCTGGCGAAGCGCTTCGCCCTTGCGTGGCCGCGCGCGCATCTCAGCTTGCTGGACCGGCAGAATCTGATCGGCGACGGCACGCGGCGGGCATTCAATGAACTGGGCTGGACCGTCGAGGTCGTGCGCAGCGAGGTCGGCGCATGGGCCGCGCAGTTGTCCGGTGAAAAATGGGACCTGTGCATCGCCAATCTTTTCATCCATCACTTCGACCAGGCGCAAATCGCGGCGTTGTTCGGCGCGCTCGGCGCGCACACGGACCGCTTCGTCGCATGCGAACCGCGGCGGGCGCGCCTTCCCCTGTTCGCGAGCCGCCTGGTCGGACTGATCGGCGCCAACGCGGTGACGCGCGAGGATGCGGTGTTGAGCGTGAAGGCGGGTTTCCGCGACCGCGAGCTGTCGGCCCTGTGGCCTGATGCGCGCGCCGAATGGCAGCTCGAGGAAGCCGCCGCGGGCCTGTTCAGCCACCGCTTTGTCGCGGTCCGCAGGAGCGCGGCGTGACCGATACCGAATTCGACGCCATCATCATCGGCGCCGGTCCGGCTGGCGCCAGTGCCGCAATCCTGCTGGCGCGCGCCGGCTGGCGCATCGCGCTGATCGAAAAGCAACCGTTTCCGCGCCGCAAGGTGTGCGGCGAATGCATTTCCGCGACCGCTTTGCCGCTGCTCGATGCGCTGGGAATCGGCAAGGCATTCGCGGCACTGGCCGGACCGCCGTTGCGGCGCGTCGCGTTGATGGCGGGCCAGCAGACCGTCGAAGCGGACTTTCCTCCGTATGCTGATGATATGCATGCCTGGGGTGCGGCGCTCGGGCGCGAACATCTCGACAGCCTGCTGCTCGAACAGGCGCGCTCATGCGGCGCGGCAGTGTTCCAGCCGTGGGCGGCGCGCACGATCGAAGGAGCTCCGGGACATGTCATGTGCGAGATCGAGCACACACGCTCGAAACAGAAGGGCAGGCTGGCCGCGCCGGTACTGATCGACGCGCACGGCTCATGGGAAGCGACACCGTCCATGCGTTCCGCGCACGCGGCGCGGCCCGGCGACCTGTTCGCATTCAAGGCGAATTTCAGGCGCAGCAATCTGGAGCCGGGCGTGCTGCCGGTCCTGTCCTTTCCCGGCGGTTATGGCGGCATGGTGATGGGCAGCCATGGCAGTGCCACGCTGGCGTTCTGCATCCGTCGCGACACGTTGGCGCAATGCAGAAAGGCGGCGCCCGGCAGCAGCGCGGCACAGGCGGCGGCGGGCTATATCGCCAGCGTCTGCGCCGGCATGCGCGCCGCGTTCGCGGATGCCGAGCGGCAGGGCCCTTGGCTGAGCGTCGGGCCGCTCCGTCCGGGAATACGGATCGCGCCGCACGGCGCGCCGGCGTTTTGCATCGGTAACGCCGCGGGCGAGGCCCATCCCATCATCGGCGAAGGCATGAACATGGCGATTCGGTCCGCATGGATGCTTGCGGAAAAGCTTGCACCATGGCGCGCGCAATGCCGGAGCGCGGAACTGCAGAGGGCGCTGCAACGGGAATACGCGCGCGCATGGAGGCAGTGTTTCGCGCCGCGCCTGCGCCTTGCGGCCGTGTTCGCCGGCTGCGCCATGCGGCCC
>JAQGLQ010000424.1 GCA_028292785.1 Noviherbaspirillum sp.
ACACCGCGCTCCACCCCGATGATGGCATTGCGCGCCACTAGCGCATTGCGATGCACGCGTACGAAGGTGGCGCCGAGCTCATCCTCGATCGAGGTCAGGGACTCTTCCGTCAGATAATCGCGGTTGCGGGTATGCAGGGTCACGTATTTCAGCTGCGCCCGAAGATAGAGCACTTCCGCGACCGGCACCAGCAGCATGCGGCCGCGTTCCTGCACCGGAAAGTGCTTGCGCGCCGGTTGCAGATTCGCCTGCGCCGGTGCGCGCGGCGCGCTCGCGCGCTTCAGCGATTCGGCCAGGCGAGCCGCACGCACCGGCTTCAACAGATAATCGAGCGCCTGCACATCGAATGCCTTGAGCGCATATTCATCATAGGCCGTGACGAAAATCACGGCGGGCGGTGCGGCGGTTTTTCTTATCAGATGCTCCGCCAGTTCGATGCCGTTCATGCCTGGCATCTGCACATCCAGCAGGACGATGTCGGGCGCGCTGGCCGCGATGCCCTCGATCGCCGCCTGAGCATGTCCGGCCTCGCCCACCAGCTGATGCGGGCATTCCTGCGCGATGTCCGACAGCAGCGCCTTGAGGCGCGAGCGGGCCGGCGCCTCGTCATCGACGATATAAAGCCGCAGCGTCATTCGGTACCTTTCCGGTAGGGGAAACGCAGCCGCACCTCGAACAATCCTTCCTTGATGGTCGTGGTTAGTTGCGCTTCGACGTCATACAGGAGCGCGAGGCGCTCACGGATATTGTTCAATGCCATTTGGTTGCCGGATCCGGGCAGAGTTTTGTCGCCGACGTTTTCATGAAACGGATTGACGACGATGATCTCGATGCGGTCGACCGAGCGGCTGATGCAGACCTGTATCCGCACCGGCTCGGCGCTCGGTTCCACTCCGTGATGTATGGCATTCTCAAGCAGGGGCTGCAACAGCAATGCCGGCATGCGCGCCTTGCGCAACACCCCTTCGCTGATATTCTCCGCTTTCCATTGCACATGCAGACGATCCCCGAGGCGGATTTTTTCGATGGACAGATATTGCCGGCAGAGCCGGATTTCGTTTTCCATGCTGGTGAGGTGGCGCGAATCGTTCATCAGTACACGGAACAGGTCGGCCAGATCCTCGAGCGCCGCCTCCGCACGGAGGGGCTCGCTGCGAATCAGCGACAGCACGGCGTTGAGGCTGTTGAACAGAAAATGCGGCCGTATGCGCGCCTGCAACGCCTGCAGCCGGGCTTCCACCAGCGCCGGCGAAAACGCCCGCATCCGCAGGTCGAAATAATGCTGAAGCAGGCTGCCCAGCAGCGCCGCCGCCAGCATCCCCTTGAGCACGGTCAGATTGGCGAAACTGCTCCACAGCCAGTCAAGCGAGGAAAAAAGCTGGATGACGGCGCCGGTGACCGCGGCCGGCACCGCGGCGCAGGCGGCGCGTTGCCCCCAGGCCGGGATCGCGCGGAGAATCCTGCGCAGCCCGCACAGCACGAAAAGGGAGGCCAGACAGGCCAGTTCGATCAGCATCGACGACTCGATGAACTCGAACAGGCCGAGCTGCAACTCGCTGGTGCGCATCAGGATCGCCGCCAGCACTGTCCCGTTCACCGCAAGGAGCGAGCGAAACACGACCCCGATGTTGCAGCAGTCGGGAATGACGATTTCGACGGGAATGCTGGCCGAAACGATGGATGGCGACATAAATTCAGGCTGAACCTGACCCATGAATTAAAAACCCGGACACTATATCGGTGCCATTGCATAAATGACAGCTCTTCGTGACAGCCCCCCGGCACGCCGTGTTATGGAATGCGAAACATGCGCATGTCTTATAATCACGGATTCACCGGAACCCAATTATGACAGCACAACTCTCCAAAAAAAGCGAGGCGTGGTCCGCCCGCTTTTCCGAACCCGTCTCCGATCTCGTCAAGCGCTACACCGCCTCGGTGTTTTTCGACAAGCGCCTGGCCGAAGCAGATATCCAGGGTTCGCTCGCGCACGCGGAAATGCTTGCTCATCAAGGCATCGTCAGCGCCCAGGATTATGCGGACATCCAGCGCGGCATGGCGCAGATAGAGTCCGAAATCGCAGCCGGCAGCTTCGAATGGCTGCTCGACCTTGAAGACGTCCACCTGAACATCGAAAAGCGCCTGACCGAACTGGTCGGCGACGCCGGCAAGCGTCTGCATACCGGCCGCTCGCGCAACGACCAGGTGGCGACCGACATCCGGCTCTACCTGCGTTCGGCGATCGACGACATCGGTGCCCTGCTGCGCGATTTCCGCCTCGCGCTGCTGGACCTCGCCGAGCAGCATGCCGACACCATCCTGCCAGGCTTCACGCACATGCAGGTGGCGCAGCCGATCACCTTCGGCCATCACATGCTCGCCTATGTCGAAATGTTCAGCCGCGACGCGGAACGCATGGCCGATTGCCGCCGGCGCGTGAACCGCCTGCCGCTCGGCGCGGCGGCGCTGGCCGGCACCACGTTCCCGATCGACCGCGAGCGCGTCGCCAGGACGCTCGGCTTCGACGAGGTTTGCCGCAACTCGCTCGACGCCGTGTCGGACCGCGATTTCGCGATCGAATTCACGGCCGCCGCCTCGCTCGTCATGATGCACGTGTCGCGCATGTCGGAAGA
>JAQGLQ010000445.1 GCA_028292785.1 Noviherbaspirillum sp.
ACGTGTTGCGCAACGAACTGCAACTCAAGGGTCCGAAATTCGGCTGCGGGCTCGGACAATGCGGCGCCTGTACCGTCCAGGTCAACGGCGAGGCGGTGCGCTCCTGCGTCACGCCGGTGTCGGCCGCGGCCGGCAAGAAGGTCGTCACGCTCGAAGGCCTGGGCACGCCGGCGAAGCCGGGCCGTCTGCAGCAGGCCTTCATCGACGAGCAGGCGGTGCAGTGCGGCTACTGCATCAACGGCATGATCATGCAGGCCGACGCGCTGCTGCGCAAGAACCCGAATCCGAGCGATGCCCAGATCCGCGAAGCGCTGGCTGGAAACCTCTGCCGCTGCGGCACCCATGTGCGCATACTGCGGGCGGTCAAGCGCGCGGCGCAGAAGAAGAGCGTGGTCGCATGAGGCCGGCAGCGGACGGGGCCGGCCCGGCCAGCGCCGGGCGCCGGCGGTTCTTCAAGGAGTCGGGCGCGCTGGTCATCGCATTCAGCCTGCCCGCGGCCATGCCGCGCGCGGCCGGGCTGTCGCCGGCCATTTCGCCCAAGGCCGTGGATTCCTGGCTGAAGATCGACAGCGCCGGCAAGGTCACTCTGTTGTGCGGCAAGGTCGAACTCGGCACCGGCATCAGCACCGCCTTCGCGCAGATCGCCGCCGAGGAACTCGATGTCCCGCTCGCGCGCGTCGAGGTGATCCACGGGGACACCGCGCGCACGCCGGACCAGGGCGTGACGTCGGCAAGCCGCTCGATCGCGATCGGCGGACCGCCGGTGCGGCAGGCGGCGGCCGAAGCGCGGCAGGCGCTTCTCGGCATGGCGTCGCAGCGCCTTGGCGTGCCGCCCGAAAGCCTGCGCACCGCCGACGGCTACGTGAGTTCCGGTGTGCGCCGCGTATCGTACGGCGCGCTGATCGGCGGACAAGAATTCAAGCGCGAGGTAAGCGGCAAGGCGCCTCTCAAGAAGCCGGCCGATTACAAGATCGTTGGGACCTCGGCGCGCCGGGTCGACATTCCGGGCAAGGTCACGGCGGACTTCACCTACATGCAGGACGTGCGCGTGCCGGGCATGCTGCACGCGCGGGTGATCCGGCCGGCTGCCATCGGCGCGACGCTGGTCAATGCCGGCACGCTGCCGAACCGGCCCAAGGTCAGGATCGTGTCGAAGAAGAACTTCCTCGCCGTGGTCGCTCCCACGGAATGGGAAGCGGTCCAGGCGGCACGCGAACTCAAGCCCGAATGGTCGGGCGGCGGCGGCCTGCCGGCGATGTCATCCTTCGATGCCGCCCTGCGTGCCATGCCTTCGCATGATGTCGTCATCAAGACCGCCGGCGATCTCGAAGCGGGGCTGCGCCAGGCATCCAAAACCCTGAGCGCCACCTACAGCTGGCCGTTTCATTCCCACGGCTCGATCGGCCCGTCCTGCGCGGTGGCCGACGTCCGCGGCGACGGCACGGCGATGGTCTGGTCATCGACCCAGGACGTGTACATGCAGCGCGAGGCGGTGGCCCGCCTGATCGGTTCCGCCAAGGAAAACGTGCGCGTGATCTATGTCGAAGGCTCGGGCTGTTACGGTCACAACGGCTCGGATGATGCCAACGGCGACGCGGCGCTGCTGTCGAAGGAACTCGGCGCGCCGGTGCGCGTGCAATGGATGCGGCACGACGAGTTCGGTTGGGCGCCGCGCGGCGCGCCCTACCTGATGGAAATGAAGGCCGGCCTGAACGAGGCCGGCGACATCACCGCATGGGACCGCCAGGCCTGGGTGCTCACGCACAGCGCGCGCTATTCCCGCTATGGGGAGCGGACTTCCGGTTACCTGCTGGCGACGCAGCTCAGCGGCGGCAAGGTCGACGTGCCGCTGGTCTCCGAGCCCGGCAAGATCATCAACAACGCTGCCATCGGTGGCGTGCGCACGGTGCTGTACCAGGTGCCGGTCCTGCGCACGCTGGTGCACGGATTGCAGACCGCCGAGCCGCATCCGCTGCGGCCCACCGAACTGCGCTCTGTCTCGGGACTGGGCGGGTTGTTCGCCTGCGAATCATTCCTCGACGAACTGGCGGCTTCCGCCGGCCGCGACCCGCTGCAGTACCGGCTGGCGCGGCTCGATAACCGGCGCGCGATCGACGTGCTCGAGGCGGTCGCCCGGCTGGCCGGATGGGAGCCCCGCGCTTCGCCCGCGCCGCGCCGGACCGATGGCGGACTCATGACCGGACGCGGAGTCGCCCTGTACGGGGAAAACACCTTCGTCGCCGTGGTCGCCGAGGTGGCCGTGAACGGCGCGACCGGCGAGGTGCGCGTGAGCCGGGTGCATGTCGCCCACGACTGCGGCCTGATCATCAATCCCGACGGCCTGAAGAACCAGATCGAGGGCAACGTGGTGCAGAGCACCAGCCGCTGCATGCTCGAGCAGGTCACCTGGGATGGAGCGGGGGTCACCAGTCTCGACTGGCAGTCCTATCCGATCCTGCGCTTTCCCGATGTGCCGGACGTGCGCATCACCTTGATCAACCGGCCGGACGTACCGGCTACCGGCGGCGGCGAAGGCACCACTTATCCGATGGCGGCGGCGATCGGCAACGCGGTGTTCGATGCGACCGGGGCGCGACTGCGCCAGGGGCCGTTCACGCCGGAACGCATGAAGGCGGCGCTGGCCGCATTGCGGGCCTGACCGGCGTGAGCGTGCAAAGCGTTCGGCCCATGATTTTTTTTCCGTCCGCATCGAAAGCGGCGGGTTTCAACCATATAGGACAACAACATGAAGTTACGTCATTTTTTCGGGTTGCCCGGCCGTGCCTGGCCCATGCTGCTGGCGGTAGCAGCGCTGGCAGGCGCCCATCCCGAGCAAACGGCGGCGCAGTCGGTCGCGCCTTATCCCTCCAAGCCGATCAAGCTGGTGGTGCCCTTTCCGGCTGGCGGCGGAACCGATGCCTCGGCGCGGCTGATCGCGTCGAAGATGCAGGAAAAGCTCGGACAGACCATCCTCATCGATAACCGCGCGGGAGCCAATGGCAACATCGGGATGGAAGCGGTGTACCGGGCCGATCCCGACGGCTATACGCTGCTGTTCGGCTCGCCCGGTCCGCTCTCCATCAGCAAGCTGCTCTATACCAAGCTCAGCTTCGATCCCGATGCCTTCGTGCCGGTATCCGTGATCGCCGCCGGCCCTGGCGTGCTGGTGGTGCATCCGAAGGTGCAGGCGAACAGCATGCGGGAACTGATCGAGCTCGCGAAAGCCAATCCGGACCGGATCAACTACGCATCGCAGGGCATGGGCAGCGTCGCCCACCTGACCGCGGAAACCTTCAAGGCCATGACCGGGACGCGCATGGTTCATATCGCCTACAAGGGCAGCGCTCCGGCTCTACAGGATGTGCTGGCGGGTCAGGTCGAGATGATGTTCGCGGAACTGAGCACCGCCTTGCCCGGGATACGCAACGGCAGCCTGCGCGCGCTGGGCGTGGGCAGCGAAAAGCGCACCGCGCTGCTGCCGGGCGTGCCCGCGTTCTCGGAAACCGTTCCCGGCTTCGTCGCCGTGAACTGGCAGGCACTGGTGGCGCCGCCGAAAACGCCGGCCGCCATCGCGGAAAAGCTGTCGGCCACGATCGCTGAAGTGCTGAAGCAGCCGGATGTCGTGACACGGCTGAATCAGCTCAGCCTCGAAGGCATCGGCAGTACGCCGGCCGAGACCGCCGTCTTCCTGAAACGCGAGAGTGAGCGCTGGGGCAAGGTGGTCCGCCAGACCGGCACCACAATCGAATAAACCGCAAAGGGACGGCGTGTTTTCCGGAAGAACCGCGGTTCTTCCGGAAAGTAGAAGAGAGCCGCTCTAGCCTCAGTCTTCCTCCCCCACCAGCTTGCAGTAATACCGCCACGCCGCCGCCGGACTGGCCTCCGTCACATCATCGAAGAAAGCCATGTCCTCCGCCGTGATCGGCTTCGGTTCGCCCAGCAGGTGCGCGCGATAGTTGATGTCGGCAAGATCGTTGAGCCGGATCGCCGTCAGCGTGGCTTCCTCGACGTCCGCGCCGACGGTGGTGATGCCGTGGCCGCGCATCAGGCAGGCGCTGCCGCGCATGACTTCGGCGAGGTTGCGGCCGAGTTCGTCGTTACAGATGAGGACGCTGCGCGGATAGTTCGACAGGGCATTCGCGTCGGTCAGCAGGCGCAGGGCCGCCGTGTCATACGCACCGAACAGCGGCAGCAGCGGCTTGTCACAGATGGTGAATAGCATCACGGTGGAAGGATGCGCATGCAGCACCGACTGTACCTCGGGGCGGGTGCGGTACTGCCAGGTGTGGATGAAGACTTCCTTCGGGGTTTCCAGGCCCGCTCGTCCTTCGATCTTGGTGCCCTCGAAATCGACGGTGATCACGTCGTCTGCCGAGGTGTAGCGTATGCCCGACTCGCCGGGTCCGCGCGCGCGGATCAGCATCGTGTCGGTGCCCGGTATGCGCACGCTGATATGACCATAGGTGCTCTTCGTGAGTTCCAGCTTGCCGAGCACGCGGCATGCCCTGGCCACGCGCTCCTTCAGTTGCTGCACTGCGTCCGGCTCATTCATGCGTTGCCTCCTGTTTCTGGTTGCGATAGAGGCCGAATGGCTCATGGAAGGTGTCGAGGTCGATAATGGTGTTCTTTTCCGGATCGCGGATTACGCCCATCGGATCGCCTCCCTTGCGCACGATCTCGATCTGCTCCTTCAGCAGGCGGCGCAGCATCACCACGCCGCGGTCCGAGACGCCGAGGTTTTCGAGGGTGCGGTCGGTCAGGTCGCCCTGCGATTCCCACGCCAATGTATCCTGCGCGGTCACGATGTTCATGTCGTACTGGCCGTCGGGCGTCTTCAGCGGGCAATAGCTGAACGGGATCTCCTTGTCGGGCGGCGACGTCGAGGTGCTCGATGGCAGAAAGCTGATGTGATATTGCATCGTATGGGTGTCGTCGATGGGGACACGCAGCTGCATGTTATGCAGATAGCCGAGATTCTTTTCCTCTTCGGTGAAGTGCCGCGCCGCTTCGTAGCCCTGCATCTGTATCGAATCGAGGGCGAGCACCAGGCGCAGGCAGGTCGGGAAGACCAGCGGATGCTGTTCCACCAGCGGCGGGTCGCCGGGCTTCTTGCCCTGCGTGATGCGCTTCTTCTGGATGCCGTAATCGAAGCGGATGAAGTCATGCTGTTCCGCGTACTGGGCTTGCACGCCGAGGGCGGCGTAGCGCTCGACGCCGACCGGAGAATTCGGCGCACCGAGACTGCCGTGCAGCCAGTACAGGTGCGCGGGATCGACGGAGTTCTCCATCGCCTGCAGCCAGTTGCAGTCGATGACGGATTCGATCACGCCCCAGCGCTTGCCGTCTTCGCGCGCCAGCACATCCCAGCGCGGCAGTTGCGGCGCGGGCAGGGGACCCATGTAGGCGAACAGCAGGCCGGCCAGTTTCTGCACCGGATAGGCGGTCTGCCTGATCCGGTCCTTGTAGGTGCTGCCGGC
>JAQGLQ010000464.1 GCA_028292785.1 Noviherbaspirillum sp.
GTTGTCGATCATCAGCCGGTAATCGCAGTTGATGTGATACAAGCCGCCGCCGTACGCCCACTCGGGGCTGACAGCCCACTCGAGGTGGTGGATGGCGGCCGGGTCGGCGAGCGTGGCATCGCCGGGCCACACCCAGATGAAGCCGTAGCGTTCCACCACGGGGAAAGAGCGGATGCAGGGGAAGCCGCGCACGCGCTGGCCCGGCATGTCGACCACTTTGCCGTCGCCGCCCATGACCAGTCCATGGTATCCGCATACGAGCTGACCATCGTCGCGGATAAAGCCCAGCGAGAGTGGAGCGCCGCGATGAGGGCAGAAATCCTCCACCGCGCATACCTTGCCCTCGGGGCCGCGATAAAAGGCGATTTTCTCGCCGCAAATCTGGCGCCCGAGCGGTTTCTCCGCGATCTCATCGGGGGTGCAGGCAACGTACCAGCTGTTTTTTGGAAACATGAATCTCTCCTCGCGAGGTGAATGCCTTCTCTGATGTGGAATCCGGTCGAATTCTGTCGGCCATGGTGGATGGATGCTGGCGATTATGCCCTGCCTGCTTCGAAAATGTATACACTCTGATCAAAAATGCATACGGAATATCTAAAAGCAGAAGTTATTCCTGTCTTTGAAAATTACTTGCGATCGAGCTTAAAGTGCCATTTTTAAAGGGGACTGAACACGAGCACTGCGTTTCTGCAACAAACAGGGCATAGCGAAACCCTCCTCGGCATAGTCGGTCAAATTGTATACAGTTTGAGCTTTTTTGTGATCGTTTACCTCATTGTTGCTACAATAAAAACAAAGTTGCGCCCCAGGGTTGAAACGCCTGACGCCGCGAAACCGGCGGAATATGGCGCGTTCAGCGGTCCACGATAGCGAATCGAAAGAAACCATGAATACCCTCTCAGTCAAGGTCACCGCGAAGGTCAAGGAAGCGGAAGATATTTTCAGCTATGAACTGGCAAGCATGGACGGCAAGCCCCTGCCGTCGTTCAGCGCCGGCTCGCATGTCGATGTCCAGATAAAAAACGGCCTGGTCCGCCAGTACTCGCTCTGCAACGATCCGACCGAACAGCATCGCTACCAGATCGCGGTGCTGCGCGACCCTGCATCGCGCGGCGGCTCCACCGGCATGCACGACAATATCAACGAAGGGGATGTGATCCAGATCAGCGAGCCGAAGAATCATTTTCCGCTCGTGCATGCGAACCGCTCCCTGCTGTTCGCCGGCGGCATCGGCGTGACCCCGATTCTGTGCATGGCGGAGCGGCTGGCCCAGATCGGTGCCGACTTTTCCATGCACTATTGCACCCGTTCCGAAGAACGCACCGCGTTCCGCGACCGCATCGCTTCATCCTCGTTCGCCGACCGCGTGCAGTTTCACTTCGATGCCGGCGCGGCGGAGCAGAAGCTGGATCTGCCGAAAGTGCTCGCGTCGCCGGAGCCGGGCACGCATATGTATATCTGCGGTCCGACCGGTTTCATCGAGTATGTCGTAAATACCGCGAAAAGCATGGGCTGGCCCAATGAACAGATCCATCTCGAATATTTCGGCGCAGCGCCGCAGGACACGACCGGCGACTCCGCCTTCGAGGTCAAGCTGGCCAGTTCCGGCAAGGTATATACCGTCCCCGCCGACAAGACCATCGTCCAGGTGTTGAGCGAGAACGGCATCGATATCTCCTATTCCTGCGAACAGGGCGTCTGCGGCAGCTGCATCACGCGCGTCCTGGAGGGTGTGCCCGACCACCGCGATGTGTATTTCACGGATGACGAACACGCGGCGAACGACCAGTTCACTCCTTGCATTTCGCGCTCGAAGAGCAAGATGCTGGTGCTCGATCTGTAATCTTCCGCCGGTATCAGCGGGCATTGCCGCGCGTTGGCAAAAAAGCCATATGACGCTGGCCAAATCGGTTTCCGCCGCCTGCCGTTCTTGACGTAGAATCGAATATTTCCGTCAAGCAATAGGTGTCGAGATGCTGATGAAGGTCAAGCAGGCGTCGCTTCCCGCAGCCACCAGCCTCCGGCTTTCGGAGCTGATCGGCGCACTCAGCCATGCGCTCGACATGACCGAGGGTCAGCCCCCCGGTCATTGCGTGCGATGCTGCTGGATCGGGATGCACATCGGCCGCGAGATCGGTCTGTCCCAGGATGAGCTCTGGGAGTTGTATTACACGCTGCTGCTGAAGGATCTCGGGTGCAGCAGCAATGCGGCTCGCATCTGCGAGCTTTATCTCACCGACGATCTGAATTTCAAGCACGGCTTCAAGACCGTCGGCGACAGCCTGCCGCAAGTCCTGAAGTTCGTGCTCAAGCACACCGGCCTCAAGGCAGGCCTCGCCGAGCGCTTCCGCAGTGTGCTGACGATCCTGCGCGACGGTCCGCGCATCGCGCACGAATTGATCGCGACCCGTTGCCAGCGCGGCGCCGACATCGCGCGCCTGCTGCGTTTTCCGGATGGGGTGGCCAACGGCATCTACAGCCTCGATGAACATTTCAACGGGCGCGGCAAGCCCGATGGCCTGGCCGGCGAGGCGATTCCGGTTTATGCGCGCATTGCATTGCTCGCGCAGGTGATCGACGTATTCCATACTTCGGAAGGCCCGGAATCCGCGCTGAGCGAAGCGCGCGAACGTGCGGGCCACTGGTTCGATCCGAATCTGGTGCAAGCGGTCGAGCGCGTCGCCGGCCAGGCGCAGTTCTGGAAAACGCTGAGGTCAAAAACGATAGACCGGGAGGTGCAGGCGCTGGAGCCGGCCGCCCGCGAAATTTCGCTGGATGACGAGTACCTCGATGACATCGCCGCGGCATTCGGCGAAGTGGTGGATTCGAAAAGTCCCTACACCAGCGGCCACAGCGTTCGTGTCGCCCTTTACACCGACATGATCGGCGAAGCTCTCGACTTGTCGCCGGAGCGGCGGCGCTGGCTCAAGCGCGGAGCGCTGCTGCACGACGTCGGCAAGCTCGGCGTCAGCAACACCGTGCTCGACAAGGCCGGCAAGCTCGATGAGCAAGAATGGTCGGCGGTGCGGCTGCATGCGCAATACACCGAGGCGATACTCTCGCGCATCGGCGCGTTCTCCGAACTCGCTCGGATCGCGGCCGCGCATCATGAACGGCTCGACGGCGGCGGTTATCCGCGCGGCATCAAGGCCGATCAGATCAGCATCGAGACGCGCATCATCACGACAGCCGATATCTTCGATGCGATCACCGCCGAGCGGCCTTACCGCGGCGCGATCCCGATTCCGCGCGCGCTGGAGATGATGGCGGAAACCGTGGGCACGGCGATCGATCCGGATTGTTTCGAGGCGCTCAAGCGCGCCGTCGCAATACTGCCTGGCTGAGCGCGGACAGGGAAGGGGAAGCGTCAGGAATAGATTGGGATGGAATCCCGGCTATAAGCTTCGGTACGACATGTGAACGCCGGAATTGCGTCCCCTACTGTCTTTTTATCCCCCGGCGCAGCCGCGCTTCCTCCAGCGCGCTCGCGGGCGCGGCGGCACCGGCCTGGTCATGTTCCCGCGCCCCGATCACCATTTCGCTCATCCAGCCCACCAGCAGCGAGCTGTATGAACGCTGACTGGCATCGTCGGAAAGGCCGTGGTCCGCGCCCTTGATGACCCGGTAGGTCAGCGACAGCGCCTGGATGCTGGCCTCGAGATAACTCTTGATCACCGCGTGCGGAATGACCCGGTCCAATTCCGACTCGACCACCAGGATGTCGCCCTCGAATTCCGCGCAGGCGCGCAGCGCGCGGTTTTCCGCCGCCGGCACCAGGGTTTCCCGATAGGCCTCAAGATCCTGGTCCTTGTGCAGTTGCCGCTTGGGGCTCTCCCATCCGCTATCCATGTAAAGGGCCGGCGCGCGCAAGGCCAGCCATCTGACGGGACGCTTCGACGTGAGGATCGCGGCAAGATAGCCGCCATAGCTGCTGCCGACCACCGCGATCGAGGACGGGTCGACGCCGCGCTGGCTGACCAGCGTGTCGTAGGCGGCAAGCACGTCGCGCAGATTATTCTCCCGCGAAACCGTCTCGTGCTGCCCTCGTGTCGCCGCGTGCCCGCGCAGGTCGAAGGTCATGCAGACACAGCCGATCATTGCGATCTCTCTCGCGCGCGCCAGGTATTGTTTCCGATTGCCGCCCCATCCATGTACGAACAGTACGCCCGGTACCTGCGGCGCGGGCGTGACGAGCGTCCCTGAAATGGTTTGGCCATCGACATGAATGGCTACGGTATCGTCATGAGTGGCCATAGGCTTCCAGTCTGGCAAATTTGGTGAGACGGCCGACGCGCCTGTCCGTTCCGGAAAAATACACCGTGGCGTCCGCCGGGAGTGCCGCCGGCTCGCCGTAGATCTCGGTGGTCGAAGCGCGCACCACGCGCAGATCCGGGTCCGACTTGAAGGCATCAAGCGCCGCGATCTCGGCGCCGCTCGCGCCGCCCATGCGCCACGATTGCTCGAGCACACCGGAACGCCACTGTTCCCGGTCGTCGTAGCCCTGCGCGATATCGTAATTGCAGCGCGAGGCGAACATGCCGGCGAATGAAGCAAGCGCGGCCGCATGATAGACGCGCGCCTGCGTGACCGAGGTACGCACTTCGGGCGGAAGATCCAGGCGCAGCAGTTCGTCGAAATCGCCGCGCACCACCGTCAGGGTCGAGCCGCCGTAGACTTCCATGCCGTGGTTGTTGTTGGTGGCGCGCTGGCTCCCGTAATACGTTGCCACCAGGCTGCCGACGCGGACCTGACCGACGCTGTGCGTCGTTACCTGGGTCAGATTGCGTTCGCACGACAAGCCTTCGCGCCGCAGTTCCTCGGGGTCCATCGCCTCGAGCGCCGCTTCCAGTTCATCCATGTTTCTCACGACGGACTGGCCCAGGCCGCCGATCCCGCTTGCCTTCTTGAGGCGCACGCAGCCGTGCTCGAGCAGGCGTGCGCCGGCATTGCGCGCATCGGTCAGCGCAAACGCGGAAAATCCCGGCAGCACGACTTCGCGCACCTGTGCCGGGAAGGACGATGCCCATCCCGCGGGCGCCACCGCGCCCGGTTCGACCAGCGGGTGCGTGATCAGTTTCGTCGCCGCCACCGGTACCGGCACGACGCCGCCGAAGAAGTCTTGCTCCCCATGGATGCCGATCCTGTTCGCCTCGTCAATCGCACAGATTGTTTCGCCGGGCACGAAGTACAGCGGCGCGTCATAGCGGATCGCGCTGTCGAACTCGCCGGCGAATTCATAGCCGGCGAGTTCCGCCAGTTTTTTTGCGACGGCGGTCTGGGTCATGCCTTCATGGCAGTGCGGATCGCCGAAGGACTTGCATGAGCTGACCACGGTTGTGCGGCGGGCGTCCGCCGGTATCGATGTCATTGTCGAATTTCCTCGTCTTGTAAAGTGGATCGTGCCCCCGGTCCGGCGGGCGCTGGTCGCGGGTGCGTACATAAAATGAAGCCCGGTCGACGAGAACCGGGCCTGCAAAATGCTTGCCACCCTTGCAACTTCAGCTTAGCCGGGCATGGAGCCATGTCAACCAATTGCGCCGTCGCGAGAGAAAGTTTATTTTTCGCCATGCGAGGAACTTAATCGAGACGGTCGTCTCGTCCTCCCGCTATGGGATACTGGCGGACTTTCACTTTCACGCATGTTCCTTATGTCCGATTTCTGGGCTCACAGCGGTTTCAATCTCGCCGGCCGCGACCGCTCCGGCAAACTGGTGGCGAGCGACGAGCTGCTGCGGGCCTGGTGGTGGCGCCCCGAGGTTGCGCCCGTCGATGAATCCTGCGCGGCCGAGCGCAAGCTGCATGCCGCGCTGATTGCCGAGCCGCGGCGCGCGGTTTCCGCAACGGAACTGGCACGAATGCGCGATCCCGACGCCATCGAAAACTACGGCGTGATGCTGGCCTGGCGCGACCGGCTTCTCGCGAGCCCGACGCTGGAAGACGCTTATCTCGGCATCTTCGGCGGCGATGTCACGGTGCCGCCCGTGTTTATCGACCAGCTCGTCGAACTCCTCCTGCGCGGCATGCTCGATGGTACCGGCTCGGCGCTGGAAGCGCGTGCGGCGGAACTGTTCTTCCGTCCGCAAAAAGCGACGATCCAGGATGGCGCGGTGATGCTCGCGGATGCGGAAACGGTGGCCCGGCATGAATCCGGCGGGGCCTACGGCGATATCGGCCGCCTGCTGGTGGAAGCGAAGATCAAGCCGCGTACCGTGCAGCTCGACGTCATCGACCGCGAGAATCAGCACATCTACTGGGAACGCGACGCGGCGCACGATACCGTGCTCGCTTTCGTGCACGATGGGGCGGGCAGCGCCGCCTTTTGCCGCGTGATCGAAAAATGGATAGCGCACTTGCACGACGTGGAAGTGAGGGTGGAACCGCTGCGCGCGATCGAGGACAGCCGATGGAGCTGGCATATCGGACTCGACGCCGAAGCCAGCGGCATACTTAACGATCTTTACTGCGGCCGGCAAGTCGATGCAGCGCGCAAGGCGCGCATCCTGTCGTTGTTCCGCCTCGATTTCGCGGACGCTTCCGTGATGCGCCCGGACATCGCCGGCCGCCCGGTCTATCTCGGCTGCGCGATGAATGCCGCCCAGATAGTGCGGATCAAGCCGCAGAACCTGCTGCTCAACCTGCCGCTGGCGGCGATGTCCTAAACAGGTTCTCAGATTTCGACCTGCACCCCAAGCTCGATGACCCGGTTCGGCGGCACGCGGAAATAATCGGCGGCGTCGCGCGACATCCGGCTCATGGTGGCGAACAAGGATTCGCGCCACAGCGCCATGCCGACGCCGACCACCGGGATTACGTTCTGGCGTCCGATGAAAAAAGAGGTCTCCATCGGTTCGAACTCGAGGCCGTAGGCCTTGCACGACTCGAGGGCGAGCGGTATGTCGCGCTCATCCTTGAAGCCATAGTACACATTGACCTGGTAGCAGGCATGGCCGAGCACCTCGACCTTGATGCGCTGGCTCTCGGGGATGGCAGGGATGTCGGCATCGATCACCGTCAGGAATACCGTGCGTTCGTGCAGCACCTTATTGTGCCGCAGGTTGTGCAGCATCGCCTGCGGCACGCCGTCGCCGGCCGGACGGAAGAAAATGGCGGTACCCGCCACCCGCGGCGGCGGATCGAGAAACAGCGACTGCAGGAAATCGCCGATCTCGATGGCGTTTCTTTTCAGGTTCGACGCGACCAGCGAGCGTCCGGTGCGCCACGTCAGCATGATGGTGACCATGGCAAGGCCCAGAATCAGCGGAAACCATCCGCCGCTCGGGATCTTCAGGGTCGTGGATGAGAACAGCGCGATATCGATGATGAGGAAGAAGCCGGTGGCCGCCACGCATAGCGCCAGCGGATAGCCCCACTTGAACCGGATGACGAAGAAGGTGAGGATGGTCGTGATCAGCATCGTCGAGGTCGCCGCAACGCCATAGGCCGACGCCAGGTCGGATGAGGAGCCGAAACCGACGACCGCGATGATGACCGCGGTGAACTGCAACCAGTTGATCAGCGGGATATAAATCTGGCCGATCTCGCGGTCCGAGGTGTAGATGACCTGCATGCGCGGCAGAAAACCGAGGGAAATCGCTTGCTGGGTCACGGAAAACGCGCCCGAGATCGTGGCCTGCGAAGCGATCACGGTAGCCATGGTGGAAAGGGCCACCAGCGGGAAGATGCTCCATGCGCCAAGCTGCTGAAAAAACGGATTGGAAACCGCATCCGGGTTCGACAGCAGCAGCGCGCCCTGGCCGAGATAGTTCAGAGCCAGCGCGGGAAATACCACGAGGAACCAGGCCAGGCGGATCGGTCGCTTGCCGAAGTGCCCCATATCGGCGTATAGCGCTTCGGACCCCGTGAACGCAAGCACCACCGCTCCCAGCGCCACGAATGCAAGCCAGCCGTTGTGGCCGAGGAAGCGCAATGCATGGATCGGATTGATGGCGGCCAGGATCGCGGGGTTGAGCATGATGTTGACGATACCCATGGCGGCCAGCGCGATGAACCAGACCAGCATGATCGGCCCAAACCATTTGCCGATACCGGCCGTGCCTTTTTTCTGGAACAGGTACAAGGCGACCAGGACGGCGACGGTCAGCGGCAGCACGAAGGGGCGCAGCGCCGGCGTCGCCGTCTGCAAGCCTTCGATGGCCGACAGCACCGAGATGGCCGGCGTGATGACGCCGTCGCCGAAGAACAGCGCCGCGCCCGACAGACCGAGCAGCATGACCGCATAATGACGGCCCGAAGTTTCCTTCACCGCCGACATTGCCAGCGCGGTCAGCGCCATGATGCCGCCCTCGCCGCGATTATTGGCGCGCAGCACCAGGGTCACGTATTTGAGCGTGACGATCATCG
>JAQGLQ010000471.1 GCA_028292785.1 Noviherbaspirillum sp.
CTGCACTGGTTCAAGTGGGAAGCGTATACCACCTGGCTGTCCGGCTTCGCTTTGCTGACCATCGTCTATTACTTCAATGCGCCGGCGATGATGATCGACCGGTCGGTCGCCGACCTCGGCGCGTGGCAGGCGATCGCCATAGGCGTCGGCTCCATGGTCATCGGCTGGACCGTCTATGACCTGTTATGCCGCTCGCCGCTCGCCAAAAAGGAGTTGCTGCTCGGCGTGATGCTGTTCCTGCTGCTGGTGTTCGCCGCCTGGGGCCTGTCGAAGCTGCTGAGCGGGCGCGCCGCCTTTCTGCATGTCGGCGCGATCATCGGCACCATCATGGTGGGCAATGTGCTGATGATCATCATTCCGGGACAGCGGAAGATGGTCGACGCGATGCGCGCCGGCGGATCGCCCGATCCGATTCACGGATTGCGCGGCAAGCAGCGCAGCGTCCATAACAATTACTTCACGCTGCCGGTGGTGTTCATCATGATCAGCAACCACTATGCGATGACATACAGCCATGCCTGGAACTGGCTGGTGCTGGCGGCCATCATGGCGGCCGGCGTGCTGATCCGGCATTTCTTCAACCTCAGGCACAAGGGCCGCATCGCATGGGGCTATCCGGCGGCGGGCCTGGCGCTGCTGCTGCTGACGGCCGTCGTGATCGCGCCCAGGCCTTCGGGCCAAGGCGCGGCCGGCGGCGCCACGGCCGCCGTGGATTTCGGTCGCGTGCAGTCGGTGATCGGACAGCGCTGCGTGAGCTGCCACGCGGAGCGGCCGACGCAGGCAGGCTTCGCGAGCGCGCCGGCCGGCATCATGCTGCAGACGGCCGAGCAGATTCACCGGAATGCCGAAAAAATTTATCGCCAGGCGGCGCAACTCAAAGCCATGCCGATCGGTAACCTGACCGGGATGACCGACGAGGAACGCATGCTGATCGCGCGATGGTATGAAGGCGCAACGAACACGAATCACGTAAGGCAAGGACCATGACGACAATTCTTATCGATGGCTTCACGCTGAGCTCGGAACAGGTGATCGCGGTCGCCCGCAATGCCGGCTGCACGGTCGGCCTCGCGCAATCGTCACGCGATGCGCTCATGGAAAGCCGCGACTACATCGAATCGACATGGATGCACGACGAAGCGCCGCTGATGTACAGCTTCAATACCGGCGTCGGCTTGCTGAAGGACACGCGCGTGAAGGTGGAGCACATCGAACTGTTCCAGAGCCAGATGATCAGGGCGCACGCGGCCGGCATGGGAGAGCCGTTTTCGGAAGAAGTGAGCCGCGCCACCATGCTGTTGCGCGCCAATGCCTTCGCCAGCAATTACTCGGCGCCACGCGTCGAGGTGGTCGACCGGCTGCTGGCCTTCCTCAATGCCGGCATCCATCCGCTGATGCCGCGCAAGGGTTCGGTCGGTGCTTCGGGCGACCTCGCGCCGCTGGCCTATCTGGCCGCGGCCATCGCCGGGTTCGACGAAGCGCAAGTGATGTACCAGGGGCGCCGCATGCCCGCGCCGCAGGCGATCGCCGAAGCCGGCATAGCGCCGGTGAAGTTCGCGCTGAAGGCCAAGGATGCCTCCGCGCTGATCAACGGCTGCACGGTGTCGCTCGCGGTCGCGGTGCTGGCGGCGCATGATGCGCGCAACCTGCTGGCCGACGCCTGCGTATCGCTCGGCCTGACGCTGGAAGCGATGCGCGCCGAAATGTCGGCATTCGACGAACGCATTCATCAGGCGCGTCCGCACCCGGGACAGGTCAGGACCGCGGCGATCATCCGCGCGCTGCTGGCCGGTTCCACCCGCACGACGCACGAGGCGCGCGCGGTGCGGCTGCCGGAAGAATTGCGCCGTACCGATATCCCCTACACCGCGCGCATCCAAGATGTGTATTCGCTGCGCTGCGCGCCGCAGGTCTACGGCCCGGTGTTCGATGCGCTCGATTACATCGACGCCATCGTCCACAAGGAGATCAATTCCGCCACCGACAATCCGCTGATTTTCCCGAAGGACGGCGGCGGCTTCGAGATCATTTCTGGCGGTAATTTCCACGGCCAGTATCTGGCGCAGGCGATGGACTTGCTGGCGATGGCGGTCACCGATCTCGGCAGCATCTGCGAGCGGCGCATCGCGCGCCTGATCGATCCGACGCTGTCATGGGGCCTGCCGCGCAACCTGATGAGCGGGGTGCGCGGCGTGAATACCGGCTATCCGGTGGTGCAGTGCTCGATGAGCGCGCTGGTGATGGAAAACCGCACCCTGTGCATGCCCGGCAGTGTCGACAGCATTCCAGCCAAGGGCAATAGCGAGGACCATGTCTCGAACTCGACCTGGTGCGCGCGCAAGGCCGCGACCGTGGTCGAGAACACGCAGTACATCGTCGGCGTCGAGCTGCTGTTCGCGGCGCAGGCGCTGACCATGACGGAAACGCTGCTGCCCGGCTTCGTCCTCGGGCAGGGCACGCAGGCCGCGTACGAGGAAGTGCGCCGGCAGATTCCCGCCTGTCTCGATGGCGACCGCTGGTTCCATGACGATATCGCGGTGGCGCGGTCCTTCGTTACCGGCGGATCGGTGCGCGCGGCGGTGGAAGGGAAGATCGGGAAGTTCGCCTGATTCCAGTGCGAGGGAGGGCGCCGTGTTGCCGACTTCCTGGTCCGCCTATTCTTGTGCGTCGCTTCACCGCTTGGTACGCAACTTCTATATTTGCCGATCCATCTTGCCCGCAAGGATATCGACGGGATGCTCGCCATCAAAGTCAGCGTTGGTCGTAACGATAGGCGGCATATGCTCGCGCTTGTCGGCATTTTTATATGCGTTGCAGGCGGCCAACAGCATTGCTAGGGGTGTCGAAAGCGACTGCACGTTTTGATGCTTCGCGGTTAGCCCGTTTTCTGTTATCCGGTCTTCGTCGAGCTTGATAGGACGTAGCAGTCCAGGGCCTTCGATTTTTGGCCTGCGGTGGCCTCCCTTGGGTAGA
>JAQGLQ010000474.1 GCA_028292785.1 Noviherbaspirillum sp.
CCATCGAACTGGGTTGCGGCGTTGGCGGCGTCACCCGGGGTGTTGATCAGGATCGAGGTGATCGACCCGCCGAAGTTGGAAGCGCCGTAACAGGACATCAGCAGGACGATGGCGGCTTCGGGGCGCATGCCATAGGTCAGCGGAATCAGGAAGACCATGGCGATGGTTCCCCCCAGTCCGGGTAATACGCCGATCACGAGTCCGAACATCACGGACGCGAACATCAGCAACATCAAGTCCCATTGGAACACGACGCTCAACTGCGACAGAAATCCCATTTTGTCTCCTCTTGTCGGGCGATCGGCGCAGCGATCGCTCTCTATGGCCGCCGTTGTTATGTTGTCATGACGGTCCGGGATCGGCGGAACATGCCGAAAAATCAATGAATAATTTTCTTCTGTTCCTTCTTCCTTGACCAATGCTATTCAAGCCGTTTCCCATCGAATTTGCTTATCGGGCGACAAAGGAGGAAAGCGGAAATGCAGTATGCTTGCACACTTCATCGCCGCCATCATTCGAGTCCGAGTCACGCATACCCCGCCTATTGCCATGACGCCCGATATCAGCCTGCGCCACCTGAGAGTCTTTATCGCCGTCGCGGACCTCGGCGGGGCGACCAGGGCCGCCGACTTTCTTTATCGGGCCCAGTCGGCGGTGACGCGTTCGATCCAGGAACTCGAGCATTCGCTCGGCGTGCTTCTGTTCGAAAGGAAGACCAGCGGAATGGTGCCGACAGTGTTCGGATACTCGCTGCTGTTCCGCGCAAGACGCGCGGCCCACGAGTTCGAACTGGCGCGTCACGAGATGTCACCGCGGCCTGGGGGGGACGATGCCGCGCCGCATGCGCCCGGCTACTCGTTGCTGTTCAACGAACATCAGCTGACCACTTTCCTCAAGCTGGCGGAACTGCAGCACATGCCCACCGCGGCGAAGATGCTCGGCATCACGCAGCCCGCGGTCAGCGCTTCGATCGGCAAGCTGGAATCCAGCCTCGGCATTGCGCTGTTCAAACGCACGCCGAAAGGCATGCACCTTACCGAAGCCGGGGAAATACTGTTTTTCAGGACCAAGCGGGCGCTGGCGGAACTTCGTCACGTGGCGGCGGAACTCGCGGCGCTCGGCGGCACGGTGGAAGGGCGGGTCATCGTCGGCGTGCTCCCCCTCGGCCGCAGCTATATTCTGCCGCGCGCGATAGCCCGCGCGATCGCGGCGCATCCAAAGCTGCAGGTGTCGACCATCGAAGGCAGCTTCGATCCGCTCGCGACCGATCTGCGCGCCGGCGATATCGATTTCATTCTTGGCGCCTTGCGCCCGCCCGATTACGCCAGGGACCTGGTGGGGGAAGCGCTGCTGAGCGACCGCATGTCGCTGTTCGTGCGCCGGGGACATCCATTGACCTTTCGAGCCGGGCTTTCGATAGACGAACTGATGAATGAGCGCTGGATACTGCCGAGTCCCGGCACGCTCGCCCGGAAACTGATTGACGCATCCTTCCTGGCCGCCAGGGTGACGCCGCCGGAAGCCGCGGTCGAGACCAGCGACGTCTCGGTGCTGCGCGATCTGCTGCTGCAGAGCGACATGGTGACGGCGATTTCGACACAGCTGTTTCATTACGAGCGCATGTCGGGGGAACTGCAGATGGTCGATGTCGAATTCCCGGGCACGGGACGTCTCATAGGTATCACCCAGCGCGTTAAAAGCCATCCCTCGCCCGGCGCAGTTGCGTTGACCGACGCGATCCGGGAAGTTGCCGCGGAACTCGGACCGGCGGCCGGGGACAGCATCGTTCACCAACCGCTATCGCATGAGATCGAAGCATGATCGCCACTTCCACTGCAATGACCTTTTTTGCCGCGGCAGTCGTGTTGGGCCTCGCGCCCGGCCCGGACAATATTTTCGTGCTCACGCAATCGGCTCTGCGAGGACGTGCCGCCGGGATCATCGTCACGCTCGGCTTGTGCACCGGGCTTGTCGTGCATACGCTGGCGGTGGCAGCGGGACTGGCGGCGGTGTTTCAGGCGTCCGCCATCGCGTTTGCCGCACTGAAGATGGTCGGTGCGGGATATCTGCTCTACCTTGCGTGGCAGGCGTTTCGGGCGTCCGCGCAGGGCATGAAGATCGGCGAAGCCAGCGAGCTACGCGCAGGCCGGCTTTATCGGCGCGGCATCATCATGAATGTGACCAATCCGAAGGTGTCGATATTTTTTCTCGCGTTCCTGCCGCAGTTCGCCGATCCGGCGCGCGGGCCGATCGCCATGCAGATCATGGTGCTGGGCGGGTTGTTCATTCTCGCCACGATTTTCGTGTTTGGGGGAATTGCGCTGCTGGCGGGCGTGCTGGGGCCGCGGCTCGCGAAGTCGCGCAAGGCAGAGCGGGGAATGAATGTTGTTGCGGGCATGGTATTTCTGGCGTTGGCGGTGCGGCTTGCAGTGGCCGAGCGTTAACCGTCAAGGTAGCAGTCGACATCCTCTCAGGCTTGCATGCGATGGAAATTCCCGGATTGCATCCGAGCCCATGATCGTCGATGGCAGCTACCCGGCTCCCTCCGCTTGCGGAAGAGGGAGCCATTCCTTCTGCTTCGAGGCTTCCGCCATCTGCCCACGTCGTGAGCTATTTCTTGTAATACCCGCTGGAGATGATGATGTCGTCGAGCTTCTCAAAATAAGCGGACTTCGGCTGCACTTTCTTGTCGACGGGGTTCTCCCATTTGTAGTCGACCCAGCCGCTGCCGGCGCTTGCGGCTTTCGACATGATTTCCTTCATGAAGGGTTTGCCGTCGGCGTCCTTCACGTCGCTGAAATCTTTTCCGATCAGTTTCGGATTCGCGCCGTGCGCCAGAATCTTGGCATTCTTGTCCCAGATGCTGATATAGAGATCGCGATCCGCGAATGGCGGCTTGCCGCTGCTTACCTCCGAGTATAATTTTTCCTTGCCGTTTACCTTGGCGAACTCGACTGCCTTCTTCACCATTGCGCTCGCCTCCTCGGCGGTGCCCTGGTCGGCGGCCGCGGCGGGAGAGACGAACGCGATGGAAATCGCTGTGAATATCAAGGCCTTGATCAGCTTGTGCATCTATTCCTCCTGTTGAGTTACGGATTGAAAAGCGCTTGCATCGTGCAGCCCCGCGCAGCGGGTGCCGCCGCCGTGATGCGGAAGATAGAGCGCCATGCAGCGCACATGGTTCGCTGCGAATCTATACAGGATTTCGATAGGACACCGACCCAGGCCGTGGCGCGGTCACGTCCGAACGCGTAAAGACACATCCCGGAGAGTGTGGTGTAATCCGCTATCGAACCGCATCATTATGGAAGACCGCAACATGCCAGTTATTTCACCCCAGACCATCAGCCTGCTTGCTCCTCATGTCATTGAACTGGTGAAGGGTGTTTTCCGATCGAGAAAAGACAAGGACCTGCAAGGCGCGTCGGAACAGCAGGCGGTGGACATCCTCAACAAGGACGTGGTCGAACTGCAGGAAATGGTGCTGAAGCATGCGTCGGCGATCGGTGAAATTGCCCGGGGCGCGGAAGCGCGATTCGCCGAACTCGAGCGGCAGTTGCAGCGGCAACGGCTTTACTCGATCGCAGCGCTGGCCGTGGCACTGGTCGCGGTCGCGGTGGCGCTATTCAAATAAGCCACCGCGCGATTTCAGCGCGACGCATAAAGGTAGGTATCCGGCAGGCCGAGGCGCCGGCATGATTGCACCGCGGGACCCGACCTCAATACGATGCGATCAGCCAGTGCTCCGGCCCGTCGGATCGCATGCCACTGCCATCGATGCAGCTCCCAACCCGACGTGATGCCAAGGCGTGCGCGCACCCATTCGGGCACGATGCCGACCGCCGCCTTCACCAGCAGCGCCTGAAAGGAGTTCAAGGGGCGCGGCAGTATGGCGGCATGCCGCATGATGTCAAGGAACTCGATCATGATCGTCGATGGCTCGAGCCGGCCGCGCATCGTTTCGAACAGCCTGTCCAGCGCATCGCGCGATACGGGCGCATCCGTTGCGCCATACAGCCGAGCCGATAACGCGCCTTCCGCATAAAACCGGTCCTGCTGATCGTCGCGAAGATCGCACACATAGGTGTGGTACGCCCTCAGGAATCCGAAGCTTGCGGTCGCATGCACCCAGGCGAGCAGTTCCGGATCGTCTGCGCGATACGCGTGCCCATCGGGCGTCTTCCCTTTGATGCGGCGATGTGTTGCCCGGATGCGGGCAATCATTTCTTCGGTGCGGCTGCGCGGACCATAGACGGTCATCATCGCGGCCAGGCCGGTACGCTGCATGCGCGGCAATGGGGCGGTGCGGAATGTCGTATGGTTCCATACACCCGTCCGCACACGCGGTTCGGCCAGTTCGAGAATGACCGCCGCGACGCCGCCGATAAACAGAGACAGCGGGTTCTTGAAGACCTGCCATGACACCGAATCGGGAGCGAGCAGCGCGGACTCGCCATGCGGGAGACTGAAATCGATCTCGGGCCCCGATGGCAGATGGATGAAATTTGCCGCGGCGGCTTCCAGCCGCTTCTGCAGCGGAGAGGGCAGGATGATGGCATGCATGACGATGACGTCAACGGGCATTCAATGAGCGTTCGCCTTTCTTTCATCGCGCCGCCGTTCCGCCTGCCTGAAGCGGCGGGCCTGGTCGTCGGTTTTCAACTCGAGGGGCGGCACCGGCACCGGGTTGCGGTCTTCATCGACGGCGACCATTGTGAAATAGCAGCTGTTCGCATGACGCACCAGGCGCTTCTGGATGTTTTCGGTCACGACCTTGATGCCGATTTCCATCGAGGTCCTGCCGGTGTAATTCACGGAGGCGAGAAACGTGACGAGTTCGCCGACATGAATAGGCTGCCGGAATACCACCTGGTCGACCGAGAGCGTCACGACGTAGCAGCCCGCATAACGGCTGGCGCATGCATAGGCGACACCATCGAGAAGCTTGAGTATCGCGCCTCCGTGGACATTGCCGGCAAAATTGGCCATGTCAGGAGTCATCAGCACAGTCATCGAGAGTTCATGCAAAGAAGAGTCCATAAGGTGTATTCATGGTTGGAAAGATGATTTAAAGGTGGGTGCTGCGATGTTAAGGTGCCGCCCCCGCAAGCTTATATGAAAGCCGGGAATTGCCGCGATACGGAGCGCTTGGAAACA
>JAQGLQ010000588.1 GCA_028292785.1 Noviherbaspirillum sp.
TGTTTACCGATTATCTCTCCAAGGCCAGCCCTGCTTTCAAATCCACGGTTGGCGCGGGCACCGCGGTGAAATGGCCGGTTGGGGTCGGCGGCAAGGGAAATGAAGGGGTCGCCGCGAATGTGCAACGTGTCAAGAATGCCATCGGATACGTTGAATATGCCTATGCCAAACGCAACAAGATGAGCCATACCCAGTTGCAAAACCGTGAAGGCCAATTCGTGCAGCCGGACGATGAAACGTTCAAGGCCGCGGCCGCTGGCGCGGACTGGGCAAAGACTCCGGGATTCGCGGTAGTATTGACCGATCAGGCCGGCAAGAACAGTTGGCCCATCACGGGCGCATCGTTCATCCTGATGCACAAGGCGCAGACCGATGCCAACAAGGGCAAGGAAGTGCTGAAGTTCTTCGATTGGGCATACAAGAACGGCGGAGCGATGGCTACCGAGCTTGACTACGTGGCGATGCCCGGTCCGGTTGCGAAACAGGTTCAGGACAACTGGAAAACGCAAGTAAAGGACGCGTCCGGCAAGGCAATCTGGTAAGAGAGGATGCGCCTGGCATGGATGGTCGTTCGCAATGTCGTTCGACGATCATGCCAGCGCTGTGTCTGATGTTTAAAAACTATCGTTTCGAGAAGACTGCATTGCGAATTGTACGGTTTGACAGCATTCGGGTGTGCCTTCCGTCGTCCCGAGGACTTCCCCGCTTATGAGTGCGAATATATCTACGGCCACGGTTCCCGATCCGGAAACGAATCACAAAGTGGGCGGCGGCGTCAACGCGGCGGCCAAGGCCATGGCATCGACCATGCGCAAGCAGCGGCTTCAGGATTTCCTGTTTCACAAAATCACCTTCAGTTTCGCATTGAGCGTTCTGCTGGTGCTGGCCGGTATCATCGTTGCGCTCATCATCGGCGCATGGCCGGCTTTCAAGGAATTCGGCCCCGCGTTCGTGAGCACCATCGAGTGGGATCCCGTCAATGACAAATACGGCGCATTGATCGCCATCGTCGGCACCCTGGCGACATCCTTCATCGCGCTTCTGCTGGCGTTCCCGATCAGTTTCGGGATCGCGGTATTTCTGACCGAGATCTGCCCGGCATCATTGCGCCGGCCACTGGGAACCGCGGTGGAACTGCTGGCCGGCGTGCCCAGCATCATTTACGGCATGTGGGGCCTGTTCATTTTCGCGCCGCTGTTTGCCGAACATGTGCAGCCCGTCCTGAAAGAGACGATCGGCCAGTTGCCTGTCATCGGACAGGTGTTTTCGGGGCCGACCATGGGAATTGGCATCCTCACCGCAGGGCTGATACTCGCGGTGATGATCATTCCGTTCATCTCATCGGTGATGCGCGACGTCTTTGAAATCGTGCCGGCGGTACTGAAGGAATCGGCTTACGGACTCGGGTGTACACGCTGGGAAGTCGTGCGCAAGGTGGTCCTTCCCTATACGAAGACCGGCGTGGTGGGAGGCGTGATGCTGGGTCTCGGCCGCGCGCTCGGCGAGACGATGGCGGTAACTTTCGTGATCGGCAATGCGCACAAGCTGTCCTGGTCGCTCTTCAGCCCCGGCAACAGCATCGCATCGACCTTGGCCAATGAATTCGCCGAAGCGGAATCCACGCTGCACGTTTCCTCGCTGTTCGCGTTGGCGCTGATTCTCTTCATGATCACGTTTATCGTCTTGTCGGCGGCAAAATTCATGCTGATGGGCATGTCGCGAAAAGAAGGGGTCAAATAATGAACCGTGTTTATCGCAAGCGCTTATGGCAGCACCGGATCGGTATCGCGCTGTCCGTTCTTGCGATGGCCATCGGCATTTTTTTCCTCATGTGGATACTGATTACGCTCCTGCTCAAGGGCGGGGGCGCATTGAGCATAGCGATGTTTTCCGAGACGACTCCCGCTCCCGGCGGCGATGGCGGCGGCCTGCTGAATGCGATCGTCGGCAGTTTCATGCTGGTCGGCGCCGCGGCACTCATCAGCACGCCGATCGGAATTCTCGCTGGTGTTTATCTTGCGGAATACGGGGAAGAAAGCCCGTTCGCCCAGGTGACGCGCTTTGTCACCGACATCATGCTGTCGGCGCCGTCGATCGTCATTGGATTGTTCGTCTATGCGATGTATGTCGCCAATGTGAAGCATTTTTCGGGATGGGCAGGCACGTTCGCGATTTCGCTGATTGCGATTCCGGTTGTCGTGCGCACCACCGACAATATGCTCAAGCTGGTGCCGAGCAGCTTGCGCGAAGCCGCTTTCGCTCTCGGGGCGCCGCGCTGGAAAGTGGCCATGATCATTCGCCTGCGCGCCGTGAAAGCCGGCGTGGTCACCGGCGTGCTGCTGGCCATCGCGCGCATTTCGGGCGAAACGGCGCCACTGCTGTTCACCGCATTGAATAACCAATTCTTCAGCACCGACATGAACGCGCCGCTCGCCAATCTTCCGGTGGTGATCTATCAGTTCGCGATGAGCCCGTACGATAACTGGCGCGAACTGGCCTGGGGTGGCGCGCTGCTGATCACCTTCAGCGTGCTGGGCTTGAATATTTTGTCGCGCACATTGTTCAGCCAGAAAGTTCCTAACTAAGATGAATAGAGAAACGACCATCACCGCCGAAAAAACGACTATCGATGTCGCCGACCTGAATTTTTACTATGGCAGCTTTCATGCATTGAAAAACGTCAACCTGAAGATCCGGGAGAAAAAGGTAACGGCTTTCATCGGCCCTTCGGGTTGCGGAAAGTCGACCTTGTTACGGACGCTGAACCGCATGTATGACCTGTATCCCGGCCAGCGCGCCGAAGGCCGGATCGTCTATAACGGCCGCAATGTGCTGGATCCCGATCTCGACGTCAACATGCTGCGCGCCAAGGTCGGTATGGTGTTTCAGAAGCCGACGCCGTTTCCAATGTCGGTCTATGAAAACATCGCTTTCGGCGTGCGGCTTTACGAAAATCTATCCAAGGGCGAGATGGGCGAACGGGTCGAATGGGCGCTGAAGAAGGCGGCACTGTGGACCGAGGTCAAGGACAAGCTGCCCAAGAGCGGCCTGAGCCTGTCGGGCGGACAGCAGCAGCGCCTGTGTATCGCGCGTAGCGTCGCCGTCAAGCCCGACGTCCTGCTGCTCGATGAACCGACCTCGGCGCTCGACCCGATTTCAACGGCGAAGATCGAAGAGCTGATCGACGAACTGAAGCAGGATTACACGATCACGATCGTCACCCACAACATGCAGCAG
>JAQGLQ010000022.1 GCA_028292785.1 Noviherbaspirillum sp.
ACCCGATGCTGCTGATGCGCGCCTATCAATGCGTGCACGGAAGAGACAAGCGGCTGGTGTACCTGCAAAAGCTGGCCGGACAGCAGGGTGACGCCGCCGGCGCCCCGAAAGCCCACTAACACTGACAAGAAAGCAAAATGGATAAAGATTCGATCGTCAAACTGGACCTGTTCATCAACGGCAAGGACGTCGCCACCGCCGACTATTTTGAAGTGCGCGATCCCGGCAGACTCACCGACACGGTCGCGAAAGTCGCGGCCGGCACCGCCCGCAACGTCGACGATGCAGTGGCCGCCGCGCATGCCGCCTTCCAGTCGTGGAAGAACGTCCCGGTCAAGGAACGCGTGGAACGCCTGCGCGCAGCCGCCTCCGAACTCGAAAAGCATGTGTCCGACCTGGCGGTGATGCTGGTGCGCGAACAGGGCATGCTGCTGCGCGAGACGCAACGCGACGTCGGCAATGGCATCAAGAGTCTGCGCGAAATGGCCGGCCTGGCCGAACCGTTTCTGCAAGCCGAGGAATACGAAGATGCCGAAAGCCTGGTGCGCGTGGCCAAGGTGCCGCGCGGCGTAGTCGCGGCCATCGTTCCGTGGAACGCGCCGATGGGCCTCACCATGGGCAAGGTCGGACCCGCGCTGGCGACCGGCAACACGCTGGTGATCAAGCCCTCGCCGTACGCCCCGGTAGCGGTGTCGCAGGCGCTGAAGATCGTCGCCGGCTTCTTCCCGCCGGGCGCGATCAACATCGTCCACGGCGAGGGCGAAGTCGGACCCGCCCTCACGCATCACCCGCTGGTGCGCAAGATCTCGTTCACCGGCGGCACCAAGACCGGCAGGGCGGTGATGGCGGCGGCGGCCGCATCGATCAAGAACATCGCGCTGGAACTCGGCGGCAATGACCCGGCGATCGTCCTCGACGATGTCAAGCCCGAGGAAGTCGTGTCCGAACTCATCAAGGGCATCTTCCCGCGTTCCGGCCAAGTCTGCTACGCGGTCAAGCGCGTCTATGTACCGTCGAAGATGCTGAACGGCTTCTTCGACACGCTATGTGACGCTGTCGATCAGTACAAGGTCGGCTACGGCCTCGACGAGCGCTCCACTCTCGCGCCGATGAATAACCGCAACCAGTACAACTATGTGAAGGGCCTGATCGAGCGCGCCAGGCACAGCGGCGCGACGGTGCGCGAACTTGGCGCCAGGATCGATCCGGAGAACTGGGACAACGGCTTCTATGTATCGCCCACGGTGGTCAAGGACCTGGCTCCCGACGCCGAGCTGGTCGTCAACGAACAGTTCGGTCCGGTGATCCCGGTGATTCCCTATGATTCCGAAGCGGACGCCCTGCGCATGGCCAACGGCACCGAATATGGACTGGCGTCGTCGATCTGGGCGCGCGATACCGAGCGGGCGCTGAAGCTGGCGGAACAGCTCGAGGCGGGCATTACCTTCATCAACAGTCATACCCGCACCGCGTTGGGCGAAACCACCATGCCGTTTGGCGGAGTCAAGCAGAGCGGAATCGGCCGCGTGCGAACGACTGTAGGGCTGGCGGAGTATGTGGAGTATCACGCGATCAGCGTGAACCGGAAGAATACGCCGGCGTAAATCAAAAGTTTAGTCACGTCGGCAACGCCGGCGCCAGGAACTCAATCCCGATTTCCGGCCGGCTGTGCCGGCCCCTTCTGATCCGGGTTGATACCCTTGTCGCCCGGGTTGTGCTGTTTGACCGGAACGTCATTCGGTTCGGCCGCCTTTTCGCGTGCCAGTGCATTCGCTGCAGCATCATTTGTCGACTGTGAATTGCGGTCGTGTCCCGTATTGGTCGCCATTGATCTTTCCTTTCGTCGAAATCAAACTCGTTCTTTGTATAGAGCCTATCTTCACCCCGAAGGTTGCATGTCGGCTTGCTATGCGTTTGATCCAAGGAAAACCGCCGTGCCGCACAAGCCGAACGCGTGCGACAACCCATTTCATATTTTCCGCTCGATGAATATTCAGCTAGAGTTATCGCAACAATGTCGCGAGCGCCTTCTGGACGCATTCCCGCCGTCGCTTCCGAAAGTGGTGTGCGACCATGTCACGCTCTATTACGGCAAGGACAGCCGCCAGAAGCGGCATCTGTTCGGAAAGGAATTCGAGATTGGATGGGAGGTAGTGGGCTACGCCAGCAGCGAGGATGTGGTCGCCCTCGTGGTAGCTCACAACGGCAGCACGGTGCGGGAACACTTCGACCGCAAGGTTTACCATTGCACCCACAGTCTTTCCGAAGGTCATTACGCCAAGGAGTCGAATGACCTGATAGAGAACCATGGGTGGCAGGCCCTCCCCGGCCGGCTACCGCTTGAGGGAAAGATAAAGCTTGCGAAATGAAATTGGGATCCGCCCGGCGTGTTATTCAATCGCTCGAGGCGAAATCGGCCATCAATTGTGCATTGGGGACGCAGGCGATTGAAATCGTCCTCGGAAATCATAAAAGCTATGAATTCAATGCACTGATAAGTCTTTTATCGGGGCTATTTTTTACCTTTTCAGGGATACCGTCCGGAGGGATATCGTCCGTCTCTAAACCATTCTCTTTTCCGCCCTCCGAGTGAATAGTGCTGCCAGTCTCAGACTCCATATCCGCAAGGATAATAGGTGGGCCGTTCAACGTATCCTTGGAAGCGCGAGCCTCTTCCGCCTTAAGCAATTTAAGTGCGTCTTCAATCAAGCCTTGGTGCGCTTTCAGAGCCTGGAGCGCGGCCGGCAATAATGATGCAGGATCAGATTGACGGAGCTGTAGACTCTCGAAATGGGCTATATCGTTTGTAACGGTGTCGAGATTTCGCTTAAATTCATCGATACGCTTTTGAAGCTCGTCCCGCGAAAACTTCGCGGCGAAGTCATCCTTCACAATATAAATACTGCCTGGAGCATTAGCGGCCTGAAGTTGAAGATGCGGAACGTCATAAACATCACTCAGGGAGTATTTTTTGCCCTTGTTTCTTTCATAAGAAATTTCCGGCCCGCCGCCCCCGAAATGGATCATGACCGTTTTTCCGGCAGCATCCTTGTATCGCATGAACGTCCATTGGTGCTTCACTGCCAGCGCCTTCAGCTGTTCGACATTACACCTCAGCAATTCATTTGACTGCTCGGCCGGGAGCTTCGTCCAGCCCGTGCGACTGTTGGCCTTCTGAAGCCAATCCTCCTTCCCCGTTGTTTCCAGTTCTGATCTCGGCAGGTCGTCGATTGTGACCTTACTGAGCGGAGAGGTTGGAAAAACAGACGAATTAGATGCAATGGGATCATTTTTTACCTTTGAAAATCGAGACCCGTGTACGGGCTGACGCT
>JAQGLQ010000026.1 GCA_028292785.1 Noviherbaspirillum sp.
TTTGTCAATATGCGGCGCTTACCAGGATAGTTCTGGACGCCACGCAAACATGTAGGCGGTACCGAACGGTATTCGCTTTATTGGCAAATGATTCTTCGCGGTTTACAGAAGCAGGGTGCAGTACGTACGTCCTTGCTGGCGAAATCTTCGAACGACATAAGCTTTCCGGGAGAGGTTGATGCTCATAGCATGTTATATCCATTCTGATGCGGCCTTCGTGGAGGTTCAGGCAGTCCTCGATCCGGCCGGTTTCAAGTGTGAACGCTTTATTAACGATACCTCCTTGTTGCTCACGCTCCGGCACCAGAGCTTCGACCTGATCCTGGTCGACACGGAATCGCTCAATGAACAAAGCTTTTATTCGTGGCTCGGCTGCAGAAGCGGCGAGAGTGTCCCACTGATCCTCCTTTCTCCCGGCGGGAGTCCGAACCAGATCGCGCTCGCGCTCGATGCCGGCGCCGATGATTTCATCCGGCGGCCTGTCGATCCGATCGAACTGGTCGCCCGTCTGCAGGCGGCGCTGCGCCGCTACAACAAGACTAATGCTCGGCGCACGGTAGAGCTTTATGGCTTCAGGCTGGACCGCGAGTCATGCCGGATGCTCGACAACGGAGTTCCAGTGGATCTCACGCCGCGCGAGTTCGCGATGGCATGGCTGTTTTTTTCCTCACCCGGGACCTATCTGTCGCGGGAGACGATCAGTGCGATGATCTGGGGCGTCCACAGCGGCATTGCCAACCGTACTATCGAGCAGCACGTGTACATGCTGCGGAAAAAATTGAATCTGTCGGCCGAGCGCGGCGTACGCATTCGCGCCGCTTACACGAAGGGTTATCGTCTCGAAGTCGTCGACGATACCGTCCAAGACGTCCAACCAGGACAGCCGGAAGAGGTCGAGATCGAAGACCTGTCGCAGTGCGAGTCGGTGCTTCAGCCCGACTCTCTCAGCGCATCCCCTTTATAAATCCATCCAGGACGGAAAGGGGCTTGCATCTCCGTCTGCTCTATGCCCGCTGCGCTTCAGGCCACAAGCACTACGAGTGCAGCCAAACCCGCATCAATGACAACAGTTGCGCCGCATCGACCGGCTTCGTTACATAATCAGACGCGCCGGCTGCGATGCATTTGTCGCGATCTCCCTTCATCGCCTTGGCGGTGAGGGTAATGATCGGCAGCGACCTGAATTCCGGAATGCGGCGGATTGCACGCATCGTGTCGTAACCGTCCATCTCCGGCATCATGATATCCATGAGAACGATTTCGATCGATGGGTCGGACTGCAATACCTCGATGCCGTCACGGCCGTTCTCCGCGTACAGCACCTTCATCTGTTCCCGTTCCAGCACAGAACTCAGGGCAAAGATGTTACGCAAGTCGTCGTCGACGATGAGCACCTTGCGGCCAGCGAGCCCGGCGTCGGTCGCCTGTATCTCAGCCACCATCCGCCGTTGCGGCTCAGGCAGCGTTGCCTGCGCGCGATGCAGGAAAATGGCGGCTTCCACCACCAGGCGTTCGGGTGAGTCGGCGTGCTTCAGGACGATGGCGCCGCCAAGCTTTGAAATTCTCGCCCGGTCTTCCGCTGCCAAGGCCGATGTCGAATACACGATCAGCGGCACCTGATGCGCGCAACCGTCGGCGGCAATTTTCTCCACCAGTTTCCAGTCATCGAGGCCCGGCATCGCAAAATCGATCACCGCGCAGTCAAAGCGGCACTCCTTTAATTGTTGGAGTGCATCGTCCAGCGTTGCGGCGGTTTCGATATGCACATCCGCGCTGCCAAGAAGATTGACGATTTCCTCCACCTTGGCCGGATCGCTCCCGCTCACGAGCAGGTTGCGCCGTGAGGCGACGACGAATTGCTGAATGCGGGTAAGTTCTTCCTGCAGCCGCTCGGGCGTGACCGGTTTTTGCAGATACGAGGCTGCGCCGTGGCGCAGGGCGCTTTCACGGCTACCGTCCCGCGACAGGACATGCACCGGGATATGACGCGTGTCAGGGTCACGCTTCAGGCGATCGAGCACCGCCATGCCGTCGGCTTCCGATTGATCGATATCGAGCAGGATTGCGGTCGGCAAATAGTCCCGCGTCAGCGCCAGGGCCGAATACGGCTGACGCGTCACGATGCCCTTGAAGTTCTTTTCGCGCGCCTGGTCGAGCAGCGATTTGGCAAACACCTGATCGTCTTCGACAATAAGTACCGCCGGGTCGCCCGGCGACATCAGTGCGCGATCATCGAGCGACATGTCGACATGCGCGAACGAATGCGCGTCCTTTGTCTGCGTCGGCGTATCGGCTTCAAGGGAGTTGCGTGTTTCGACCTCTATGGCCTCCACATCCATCACATGGGCGAGATCCTGATAGGAATCGAGCGGATGCACCACGTTGTCGCCGACAGTGTCCGGACGAGTCAGAGGCAGGAACAGGATAAAGGTGCTACCCGCGCCCAATTCGCTCTCGACCCGGATTTCCCCGTTGAGCAGCCGGGCGAGTTCGCGGCTGATCGACAGGCCAAGTCCTGTGCCTCCGTATCGGCGCGCGGTACTGCCGTCGGCCTGCTGGAATGCCTCGAAAATCAGCTGCAGCTTATCCGGCGCGATGCCCACGCCGGTATCGGTGACCGAGAAAGCCAGAACAGCTTCCGCATTGGCCAGAGCGGGATGGTCCGGCTTCCAGCCCGCCCTGGCCAGTCCGATGTTCAGTTCGACCCGTCCCTTGGCCGTGAACTTGAAGGCGTTGGACAACAGGTTCTTCAGGATTTGCTGCAGGCGGGTGGTGTCCGTCTTCATCGACCGAGGCAGATTGTCGTCCAGCGTGATGGAAAATTCGATGGACTTTGCTTCCGCCATGTGACGGAAGGTTCGTTCGACATAGTCGCGCAGCGCCTGGAAGCGATACTCGCGCAGCTCCAGCGTGACCGTGCCGGATTCGATCTTGGAAAGGTCAAGGATATCGTTGATCAGCGTGAGCAGATCGCTGCCCGATCCGTAAATCGTCTTGGCGAATTCCACCTGCGAATCGGTCAGGTTGCGGTCCGGGTTTTCGCTGAGGTGCTGTGCCAGGATCAGCAGGCTGTTCAAGGGCGTGCGCAATTCGTGTGACATGTTCGCAAGGAACTCGGACTTGTACTTGGAGGACAGGGCAAGTTGCGCCGCCTTCTCTTCGAGAGCGCGCTTCGCCTGTTCCACCTCGCGGTTCTTGCGTTCCACTTCGATGTTTTGCTCGGACAGCAGGCGGGCTTTTTCAGCAAGTTCCATATTGGTCTGCTGCAGTTCCTGGGCCAGCGATTGCGATTGCGTCAGGAGGCTTTCGGTCCGGCTGTTGGCTTCGATGGTGTTGATCACCACGCCGATCGATTCCATCAACTGGTCAAGGAAGGACAGGTGAGTTTCGGTAAAACGCTCCAGCGAGGCGATCTCGACCACTGCCTTGATCTTCTGTTCGAACACGATGGGCAGGACAACGATATTCGTCGGCGGCGCCATGCCGAGGCCGGACGACACATTAATATAGTCGCGCGGCACATTGGTGAGCCAGATGCGCTGTTTCTCGAGCGCGCATTGTCCGACCAAACCCTCGCCGGGACGGAATGACGTCGGAACGTTGCGATTTGACCGGTAGCCGTAGCTCGCCACCAGACGCAGCAGGGAGTCGTCTTCGGGCGAGTCCATCATGTAGAACACGCTGTGATGGGCCGCTACCAGCGGTGCGAGTTCGGACAGCAGGAGGTTGG
>JAQGLQ010000055.1 GCA_028292785.1 Noviherbaspirillum sp.
TCCAACAACACGGTGTTCGGCGCCTATTACGGCATCATCGTCGGCTCCGGCGACTACTACAAGAGCACCACGAGGAAGGTCGACAATGTCCACGTGTCGAACAACATCGTGTACGACAACGTCATCGGTGTCATCGAGATGGGTGCGCAAGGCAGCCGCAACACCTTCACCAACAACCTGGTGTACAAGAACAGCCGCACCAATTGGGCCGTCAGGAAGTCGCACTCGGGCGATGTCAATGCGGATCCGCAGTTCGTCAGCTACAACCGCCAAGGGGGCGGCAATTACAGCCTGCGCAGCACTTCCCGCGCGATCGGTTACGGATCGCCGACTTATGCGCCGCCGACCGATATCAACAACGTCAAGCGTCCGCAGGGCGGCCGCATCGACATCGGCGCCTATGAGTATGCGGGAGCCGGCGCGCGTTGATGCGTTGACGCCATCCGAACCGCGCGGCTGAGTCCGCGCGAACGAAGCCCGCGCTTCGCCCGAACGGCGAGCGCGGGCTTTTTTCAGCACGGCACGCCGGGAGCGGGTTGCCACGGCCGCATTGAAAGCGCAAACTGAGCCCTTCGCCGATGCCGCTTCGAAAACCGTGGCAGCATGTAGCTTTACCAATCAAAAGGGATATCGACTTGCAGCCGCCCAATCTTTCGAATCGTACTCATGACCATGTCTTCGACGATGGCAATCGTGCGGCCGAACGCGGCACGCGCGCGGTCATGTGGATCACTCTCGCGATGATGACAGCGGAAATCCTGGCGGGCTGGTGGTTCAACTCCATGGCGCTGCTGGCCGATGGCTGGCACATGAGTTCGCATGCGGTCGCGATCGGTCTGAGCGCGTTCGCCTACACGGCGGCGCGCCGCTATGCGCGCGATCCGCGTTTCGCCTTCGGCACCTGGAAGATCGAAGTGCTGAGCGGGTTCACCAGCGCCATCTTTCTGATGGGGGTGGCCGTGATGATGGTCGTCGGATCGATCGAACGCATCATTTCGCCGGAACCGATTCATTATCAGGAAGCGATGCTGGTGGCCGCCGCAGGCCTTCTCGTCAATATCGTGTGCGCGATGATTCTCGGCCGGTCGCACGATCATCATCATCATGATCATCACCATCATGACCATCATCACGGCGATCTTCACCATCATGGCCATCGCCATGGCGTCCACCGCGACCTGAACCTGAAGTCAGCCTACGTGCATGTAATCACCGATGCGGCCACCTCGGTGCTCGCGATCATCGCGCTGGCGGGCGGGTGGATGTACGGCTGGTCCTGGCTCGATCCGGTGATGGGCATCGTCGGCGCGGTTCTAGTGCTGGTATGGGCCAAGAACCTCATTGCCGAAACCGGCAAGGTGTTGCTGGACCGTGAAATGGATCATCCGCTGGTCGATGAAATCCGCGACGCGCTCGAAGCGCCCGCGGAATCGGGGGATACCCGCATCACCGATCTGCATGTGTGGCGCGTCGGCAAGCACGCCTATTCCTGCGCGCTCTCCGTCGCCACGGACGACAGGAGCCTGACTCCGGAGAAGGTGCGCGCGAAACTCGGCCGGCACAAGGAAATCGTCCACAGCACGATCGAGATCCAGCGCTGCAATTCCGAAGAGCTAAGCTGACGCCGCGATGTTTTGATCGGGACGGACATGGCGCAGCAGCATCTCGACGTCCTTCCCCAGCATCGGCCTGCCGAGCAGATATCCCTGCAGCTCATCGCATTCCATCAGTTGAAGCTGCGTACGCTGCTGTTCCGTTTCCACTCCCTCGGCGACCACGGTCAGCTTGAGCGCATGGGCCAGGAGGATGATGGTCGAGACGATCGTCTTGTGGCTGCACTCGGTCGTCAGATGCTGTATGAAGGAGCGGTCAATCTTGATCGAGGTGAGAGGAATCTTTGTCAGATAGCTGAACGATGAATAGCCGGTTCCGAAATCATCGATCGAGATGCCATATCCGGCATCCCGCAATTTCTGCAACAGCGGAATGGTGCGATCGATGTCTTCCATCAGAACCGATTCGGTGATCTCGAGATCGATCGCCGCCGGATTTTCACCTGCGGACCGGCACATTTCCCAGACCGTTTCCACGAAATCGGGCCGCCGCAGCTGCAGCGCCGAAATGTTGACCGCAATCGGAGGCGGATTGAGCCCTTTGCCGCGCCATACACAATAATCGGATGCGGCTTGCCGCAGCGCCCACTTGCCGACGTCAAGGATCATTCTCATTTCTTCAAGGACCGGGATGAATTCAACCGGCGGGACCAGTCCTCTCTTCGCGCTGTCCCAGCGGATCAATGCTTCGAAGCCGGTGAGATGGCCACTGCAGCTGTCGACCTTCGGCTGATAATGGAGCACGAACTGCTGCTCGGCGATCGCCTTGCGCAATTCGCTTTCCAGAGCGATCTGGTCGACGACCCGCGCGTTGAGCTCCGACGTATAGAACAGATATTCCTCGCCTTGCATCTTGGCGCTCTTTAGCGCCGCCTCGGCATTGCCGAACAATTCTTCGATACCCTGCCCGCTCCCTGATAAAAGGGCGATGCCGCAATGCGCCGCCACCGTGAATTCGTGGCCCTCGATCATGAACGGATTGCTGAGCGGTTCCAGCACGCAGGTCTTGAGCGCTGCCGCGACATCGTTCTCGCCAAGCAGGTCGCCGAGAGCGAGCGCGAAGGTATTACCTCCAATGCGGGCGCAGCCGAACTGCGACGAATTGCCAAGACGCTTGGCGATCAGCTTCAGTATTTCGTCGCCCGCGGCCTTGCCGAACGAGTCATTGACCCGGCCGAAATACCGAATGTCCAGGACCACAAGCGCGAGCTTCGTGTTCGTACGCGCATGCGATTGAAGCACCCGGTCCATGGTCCGCAGGAAGAAGGCCCGGTTGGGCGCACCTGTCAGGAGGTCGAACATGGAGGCATAATTCAGCGCCGCCTGCTGCTGCTCGTTGCTGACCTGCAGATGATGCGCGCGTTCGGCCAGCTCCGTGTTGAGCCGCCTGATCTCCTTCTCCATTTGTATCCGCTCGGTGACGTCCTCCGAGATGCCCAGAACATGACGGGGGTTGCCGTTCTCGTCCAGCACCGGAACCTTCTTGGTATGCAGAATGCGCTTTCCTTTGCCGCGCGTATGAATCGGCTCCTCGGCGATGTCGACGATCATCCTGTTTTCGAGCACTTCTCGATCCTTCGATGCAAAGAAATCGGCGTCTTCCCTTAAAAACAGCTCGGTGTCGGTTTTGCCGAGCATCTCCGCGCGGGAATACCCGGTGATCTCCTCCCACGCGCGGTTGACGCGAACATACCGCGAGTCCTTCGCATCCTTGACGAAAATCATGTTGGGAATATTTTCGATCACCGAATCGAGGAAGCGATTCGTGGACGACAGTTCCTCGGAGCGGTGTTCCAGTGCTTCCTGATAGGCATGCAGATTCTTGTGCAGCAGCCGGATCGTGAGCATGTTGCGGATCCGCGTCAACACCTCCATGTGATCGAAAGGCTTGCTGATGAAATCGGTTGCACCGGCCTCCAGGGCGCATAGCTTGTGATCGGGTTGCGCGGTGATTACCAGGATCGGCAGATACTGGTCTGTTTCCAGCGCCTGTAGTGCTCGCATGATTTCGAACCCGTTCATGTAGGGCATGTTGAGGTCGAGCAGCACCGCATCGTAACGATGCTGCCTGTAGAGTTCCAAAACCTGTCGCGGGTCGGTTGTCGAATTAACGGAAGTGTATCCGGCGCCCGCCAGCATATACTCCAGCAATTTCACGTTAGCTTCCTGGTCGTCGACTATCAGGATCTTGGCACTGAACACTTCGGAAGGCGTATTCATGCTACCCCCGGCTTCACTTGTTTGAACGAAAGCTCTCGTGTGTGACTGCGAGCGCGCCATCTGTTGCCTTGAAAAATTCTTCGATATCGATCGGCTTGGTGAGATATTGGTAAAAACCTGCGGCAATACTATCCGCGATATCGCTGGGCATCGCATTCGCGGTAAGAGCAATCACGGGTATATCTCTGGTAAAGGTGTCCTCTTGCAAAAGCTTCAAGGCTTCGCTGCCGGCTATGTCGGGAAGATTCATATCCATCAGGATCACGTCGGGCCGGAAACGGCGCGCGAGTTCAACTCCCTGATAACCATCGGTCGCGCTCAGCAGGCGTAGATCGGGGCGAAATGTGATTATTTCTTCCACCAGTTTCAGATTGGCCGGATTGTCCTCCACGTACAGGATGGTGCGAAGCGGCGCACCACGCTCGGCGGTCGGCTGTCCGCTCCATCCAGGCTTGCCGATTCGCGGCGTGAAATGTGAAGCGACTGCCCGCTTCATATCTACCCAGAAAACGCTGCCGGACCCGGTGGTGCTGGTCACGCCGATCTCACCGCCCATCAGTTCCACCAGCCGCTTCGTCAAAACCAGCCCGATACCCGTGCCTTCCTCCGGCCCCCGCTCCTGGCCAAGAC